>JBEKAD010000813.1:0-4728 GCA_050018435.1 Terriglobia bacterium | reverse complement strand
CCGGCGGACAGTTTTGAATCCATAACCAAGGCGCGCCTCGGCGCGACGCCTAAACTAACGGGTGACCGCCTTTGAGGCGGCCCCACTCATCAAGCCACCCGCTTTGCGGGGGGTGTCTGACTGCGCTACCACTCTAAGAGGCTTCGATCACCTTTCCGGTTAGGCGACTACACGTCAAGTGGCAGTACCCTGCGGGAGGTAGGGTTCATTGAAGAGGCATCAGGCGAGCAGGGAGGCAGGGTGCAGCGCGGTAACCAGGTCATAGCGCTTGAAGTCAGCGCTATTGAAGGAAAGAATGCTTTCCACAGCGTAGACGTTCATCACGGCGACGAGCCGCGCGTCATAGACCTTGACGCCTTGGACTTTATAGCCGTACACGATGCGTTTCCACGCGGCATAGATCGCCGGCACGTCGGGCAGCAGAGTTAGGGACTCCTCAATACTGGTGACCTCCCGCAACACTTCCTCATGCGAGAAGCCGAGTCCATTCCGGTCGGCGGGGCGCGTCGCGACATTCCAAAACTCCGCGATGTTCTGAGGACAAAAGAAAACGGAGTCTTCTTGCCGTAGCAATTTCGACACAGCGTGAGTGGCTTGGTAGCAGAGGGGATGATTGGGTTGGGCGCTGCGCAGCAGAATATTCGTGTCAACGAGGACACGCATCAGGGCTCTCGGCCTTCATACATGGATTCGCGGCTGACCGCATCATCAGACAGGGGAGCGGTGGGACGATGACGGGCAGACCACGCCTCAAATGCCGCCGCTCGTTCCTCCGGCGACAACCCGTTCTTTACGGCAGGCAGCACGGTGCCTTCCACCACCGAAAGAACGTATTCTTCCACGCTCATTCCGCTCGCTTGCGCCTGGGCCAGTAGTCCGGCTTCAACTTCCGGCTTGAACTTCAGAGTCACCGTCATGGGTTCTCTCCATCCCTTAAACCCTGATGTTACCCTATCGCGAAAGGCTGGGTTTGTCTACGGGAATGCACGTTGGGACGGAGACATAGGAGTCTATGTCTGCGGCACCCGCGCGGTGTATCAGCTTAAGCAACACGCCGCCAGAATCTCGCGGATTTCTCCCGCCGCGCAGGACTGGCCTTGAATTCGTAGCGCCCCGCCCCCAAACCCCTAATCCCGAACCCCGAATCCCGAACCCCGTGTCCCGTTCCCGTGTCCCGTTCCCGTGTCCCGGCCTTTCCGACCTCGGACTCCGGACTTGTTCTGTTCTTGAATTTTGAATCTGCGTTTTCTAATTCCCTAACCCCTAGCTCCCCCTGCTCTTCTCGGCTGCCGTGAACACTTAAGCGCGAGAGGTCGCAACGGCCACCTGCGGAAGTCATAGTTGAATATTTTTGGTAACACCGCGCCCACCTGTTGGAGTATTGTGTTTTGCGTGGCCGACCAAAAACAGCTTGCAATTATTCAGCAGGGGCCGGCGGCATGGCTTCGGTGGAAGGAAGCACATATGACGCTGACGCCGGACCTCAGCGAGGCGGACCTCAGCGAGGCGCGCCTCGCCCATGCGGACCTCACTATGGCGGACCTGCACAAGGCAGACCTTAGCGGGGCGAACCTCACCCGGGCGGACCTCATCCGGGCATCCTTCATTCATGCGGACCTCACCGGGGCGCGCCTCGACGGGGCGAACCTCAGGACGGGCCTCGTCCGGGTGAACCTGACCGGGGTAGACCTCGGCAAGGCAGACCTTAGAGGCGTGGACCTCACCGGGGCGAGCCTTGTCGGGGCGAATCTCACCCAGGCGGACCTCACTGGAGCGGACCTCGGCAAGGCAGACCTTAGCGGGGCGAACCTCACCGGGGCGAGCCTCGCCCGGGCGAACCTAGCCCGGGCGAACCTCGGCAAGGCGGACCTTACGAGCGCGGATCTCAACGAGGCGGACCTCAGCGGGACCAGGCTCAGAGGGGCGAATTTGACCGCCACTCGTTTTATCGGATGCCAACTGGATGGTTCGGATCTAACCGGCAGCCGTGTTTACGGCGTGTCCGTTTGGGACGCATCGCTGGCGGGTGCCACGCAACGCGATTTAATCATCACCCCAGTTGGGCAGCCCAATATCACGGTAGACAATATTGAGGTTGCGCAGTTCGTATATCTGTTACTGAACAACGCTAAGATCCGCGACGTGATCGATACCATCACTTCGAAAGCGGTCTTAATTCTAGGGCGATTCACACTGAAGCGTAAGCGAACACTCGATCTGCTGCGCGACGCATTGCGTAGCCGAAACTATCTGCCGATTGTGTTTGACTTCGAAAAGCCCGCGAATCGCGACTTCACAGAGACAGTCTCGACCCTTGCCCACATATCGCGTTTTATAATCGCCGACCTTACGGATCCCAGGAGTATCCCTCAGGAGTTGACAGCGATCGTCCATCGCCTGCTGTCGGTTCCCGTCCGACCGTTGCTGCTAGGCGATCAGCGAGAATGGGCGATGTTCCGCGATCTAGCTCGCCACCCTCAGGTCATTGAGCCGTTTCATTACACCGATGACGTAATGCTATTGAGCTGTCTAGACTCCGATGTCATCGAGCCCGCGGAGCGGAGGGCGCGAGAGCTCGCCGGCAGAAAGGCCGAAAGTGGCCTATTTTCCGGGGAGTCGCTGCCATAGCTTCATTTAGAGCATTTTTAATTTAGGTATATACATTATATGTGACAACGACTCTGTTGATAGCTGGCGGGCTGGCGCTGGGCGAGCGCAACCCTGCGATTCTGGTGCAATAAGATGATGTGAATCGCAGAGCTGCGCTCGCTCTGCGCCAGCCCCCTGAGCGAAAGCCACAAAAAGACAGAGGTCCGTGTCAGCTCGCCTCCCCCAAGGCCTTCCCAATCGGCTGCGCTCCCTCGACCTTGCAGAGCGGTGTATACTTTGCTGATATAGAAGACCAGTACAGTGGAGTTCACATCGAGGTCTATTTATTGGCAAAATTTTGGCTCCGCGAAGGTCGAGCTGATGAGCTCCGAAAAATTTGTCATCCCGAGTCAAATCCCTTGGGATTCCCTCAAGGGAAAGGAACTCGAAGAGTGCCTCTACTGGCTCATTGATGCGATGGGAGGAAAAGATCTCGAATGGAGAATCGGTGGCAAGGGAGCCGGAGCCGCGGACCAGGGAAGAGACTTGGAGTGTAGCTTCTATTCGAGTAATCCTGAAGGGGACCTCAGAAAAGAGAAATGGTGGGTGGAGGCAAAAGGCCGCACCGGGACTGTGGAGCCGTCCGAAGTGAAGGATTCTGTGACGAATTTAGAGGCGGAGTCCGGTATCGATGTTTTTGTGGTGGCCACGAATACCCAGTTTTCCAACCCAACCCACGAGTGGGTAAGAAAATGGCAGAAGAAGCATATGAATCCTCGAGTACGCTTGTGGGAAAGGCCCACCTTGGAACGTCTTTCTTCAGTATTTCCTTCGGTAGCTGTGAGGCTCTTCTCGAAGGCTCTCACCGCCCAAGGAAAATTGGAGGTGGCAAGGGCCCGTCTTTGGAACTACTCGTCCCTCATCGATGAGCCCACGCTAAGCGAGCTGTGGAAGAATCGGCAGACGCTCGATTGGCGCTCTGAATCACTCTTGGCTCTAATCATATCCGAGGCGGGAAATGGGAATCTTTCCACCCGGCCATGGGCGACAATCACTAACAGTGAAGGATTGCACAGAACTCTTGCGACAGCACTCCACAATTTTCTGTTTCTCGCTCTTCGTGCAGAAGCCACAGGAACGAAGCAATTTCCGGTTATTGATGGCGTCGCGTATTTAATTTTGGCAGGAATAGATGTGCTCGGGGCTGAACGAGTCTCAAAACTCTGCGAAGAGGTATTGGAGGGCAAGGACGAAACAGTTAACAGGCCAGCGGTGCGCGAAATAATTCTCGCCCCGGTGCTCCAAACTCTAGCTAAACAGGTTGGAGACGTTTGTGTTAGCGACTGTTCTAGGGTCATCAGCGACCCCATTCTTTTGAAGCAGGATGAGGTCAAGAACTACTGGTATCGAATCGTAAAGAAGACTGCTCACGATTCTGATGACGAGCGTAAGGAATTTCTTATCATTGAAAACTCCATCGAACCCTGCAAGGTAGGATTCGCGGTTGACAAAAAACAGATGTGCCCAATTCGCAACCTAAGTAATCCCGAAAAAGATGTACATGCGGCCCTCGCGGTGATGAAAACGATCATTCGTGCACGAAAACCGAAATCACGAGGTGACAACCCTCCGTGAGCAGGTACAAGCGCAGAGTTGGGCGTGCTTCGCCCTCCTCCGCGGCACTTGACCGGGAAATGACCGCTTGGGGACGCGGGGGCAAGGCCTATCACGGGCGGCATGTCGCGTCGGCGACGCCACCGATCAGAACCCCCGCGTTTGATGGCCAGGCGAAAGCTGCCCCGTACCCGGGGCCAGATGACGAGCCGCGGAGGAGGCCAAAGTACGTCCACCTCCGCGCTTCCTCGATCACCGGTACTTCCCACTCTAGATCAACCAAAGCGATTTACAATGTTATTCCGCAGGTTTTGGTCGGTGGCGAATGATTTCGTTCGACCCATCCGGAAGAATGATTTGAGCAATCACTGGCGCTCGATTGCCCCGCAAAACAGAGCAAATGCGTTCGTACAAATCTGCAAACGTGATTTTGTCATACTCTTCGCCGGTCAAAATAAGCAATGGCGATTGATATTCCTGACCGCTTCGTTCAGTTCCTTTTTGGGTAAGCTCGGTGATGAAAAC
>JBEKAD010000812.1:0-4979 GCA_050018435.1 Terriglobia bacterium | reverse complement strand
GATCCCTGAATCTTGGCCGGAATTGAGCCGTGAGTCTGCCGCTCACTGACCACGGCTCGCGGCAGCAGACGTTTCCACCACCGCAGGAACGCGCTACATCGCTCAATCGCGATTCTTGGGGGATAGCGACTCCTTGCTCAATCGATTACAATGGGTGACAAGATTTGAGCCCGGCGAAGTTAGCGCCATGATATTTGCAGACATCATTACCGGCATGTTGGGAAACGCCGCCTGGGAGGGAGTAAAGAGTACATGGGGCCGGCCGGACAAGCTTGAGCAAGCATATTCCGGTGCGTTTCAAGCGGCACAGTCGAAATTTCATGAGAAATTCGGCGACCAGTATGGGGCGAGATACGATGCCTTTTTCGACTTCGATAAAGTTGACCGCCTTTTATTCCGCGCATGCCTCTTCGCCGATGACCTCAACATGGATGCGCTCGTTCGTCTCGCTCGCGAAGTGAAACCGGCCACACCGCCGGAGGTTGTCATCGGTTTTGTCGACCTTCTGCGGACCGAACTTGATCGCATTCCTCATTTCTCGTGGCTCTTCAAAAACAAGGAACAATTTGAACAGGTTTCCCGAATCGGGGGCAATGTTGAGGAGATCAAAGAGGCTGTCGGCAAACTCAGCAACACGCCAGACCAAATTACGGAAGCGCTAGAAACGGTTCAACAAATACGGAACAAGGTCACGCCACCCACCCAGCGGAAGCCGTTCCTCTTACCCCAGGCAGACATAGCGTCTTTCACGGGCCGCTCCGGGGAACTCGAGCGGTTGGAAGAGATTCTGATTAAAAGGAAGTCGGCCAAGCTCTGCACCATTGTGGGCCTTACCGGTACGGGTGGGATGGGAAAATCGGCGTTGGCCTGCCATTTCGCCCAGGTCTATCGAGAAAGTTTTATTGATGGCGTTATCGGTCGGCGCGTAGATGGAAAGGACATGGATACTGTTGCGCGAGAGTTTGCCCGGGCGTGCGGAGAGGAACTCGACCCAGATGATGAGCGCGACGCCTCTACGCTGATGCAGGAAGTATTCAGTGATCGCCGGGCGCTCCTGATTTTCGATAACGCCGACGACGTGGCGATTCGGAAATTGCAGCCTGGCGGAACTCGCTGCGCGGTGATCGTGACCACTCGCGATCGGCAGCTTCCGGTCGCCTTGGGAGTGACGTCGGAATCCCAGATCGATATTTCGGTCCTCCCGGATCCGGATTCGATCCTATTGCTGAGAACATTGATTGGTGACGAGCGTGTTACGAAAGACTCCGAAGCCGCGCGCAGAATTGTGGAACTGGTGGGGGGGCTACCGCTGGCACTGCAGATTGCGGGAGCGGTGCTGTTTGTGCAACCGCTGCTGTCCCTCAAAGAGTACGAAACCTCCGTGGCCGGGGAAAGAGAACGGCTGGCGAAACTGTGTGTTGGCGACGATCCACTGCTCAGCCTGCGCGCGTCCTTTTCAATCAGCCTGAGATTGCTCAAGGACCCGGAAGAAGTGAATTTGTTCGCTTGTCTGGCAGTTTGCGCCCGCGAAGGCTTTTCCAGCGAGGCCGCGGCGGCGGCGACCGGGTGGTCCGCACAAGAGGCAGAGCAGGGTTTGGCGCGTCTCTACAGACTCTCACTTCTCAATGTAGCCGAAACCGGGGCGCGCCGATTTGTTTTCCATCCGTTGATCCGTCTCTTTGCGCAAGACATCGCAGAACAGCGTAACCTAATTGATCATGCCCGGGAACGGCATGCGGGTTTCTTTATCGGTCTGGTGCAGTCCGCTTCGCTACGAGATCCAGCCGTTGTGGCCAACATGCTGACCCAGCTCGACGACGTCATGCTTGCTGCCAAGTGGCTCCAACGCCAGGAAAAACTTGACGACGGTTTCGTGACTGCCCTGCAACCCTTTCTACTAAGCTATGGCCGCTGGCATGAAGCCCTAGATTTGACGTCCGGATTCCTCTCTGCCGCTGAACTCACCGAGGATTACCATTCCGTGGTTTGGTACCGGATTCAACAGGCAAAATTCCTCTCTCTAAGCGGCCACTTGCTGGAAGCCGAGAAATCGCTTGCGCCTATCCCTCAAGTTCTCGGGAGGTTGACCGAGGGCGGGGACCGTCACCGATATGAGGCGAAGTGGCTGAACACTTTGGGCGGGGTGCTGCAGCGCCAAGGCAGGTTCGAGGAAGCCGTCGAAGCCTTCAAGCGCAGCGCCGAGATCGAAGAGACAAGCGGCAACCAACCTGGGCAAGCCGTGGTGCTGAACAGCCTGGGCGGGGTGTTGCAGCGCCAAGGCAAGTTCCAGGATGCCTTCGAGGCCTTCAAGCGTAGCGCCGCGATCGAGGAGACAGGCGGCAACCAGCTTGGGCAAGCCATGGTGCTGAACAGCCTGGGTGGCGTGCTGCAGCGCCAAGGCAAGTTCAAGGAAGCGGTCGAGGCATTTCAGCGCAGCTTTGCGCTGCTCGTGCAACTGGGGGACCAACGTGGGCAAGCGATGGTGCTGAACAGCCTGGGTGGCGTGCTGCAGCGCCAAGGCAAGTTCGAGGAAGCCGTCGAGGCCTTCAAGCGCAGCCTTGCCATTTCGGAGAACTTGGAGGATGAACGCAGTCTGGCCATGGTGCTGAACGGCCTGGGTGGCGTGCTGCAGCGCCAAGGCAAGTTCGAGGAAGCCGTCGAGGCCTTGCAGCGCAGCGCCCGGATTGGTGAGGGATTGCAGGACAACAGGCATCTGGGCATGGTGCTGAACAGCCTGGGTGGCGTGCTGCGGCGCCAAGGCAAGTTTGAGGAGGCCGTCGACGCTTTCGAGCGCAGCATTGCCATTTGTGCGCACTTGGAGGATGAACGCAGTTTGGCCATGGTGCTGAACAGCCTGGGTGGCGTGCTGCGGCGCCAAGGCAAGTTTGAGGAGGCCGTCGATGCTTTCGAGCGCAGCATTGCCATTTGTGAGCACTTGGAGGATGAACGCGGTTTGGCCATGGTGCTGAACAGCCTGGGCGGCGTGCTGCAGCGCCAAGGCAAGTTCAAGGAAGCGGTCGAGGCCTTTCAGCGCAGCTTTGCGTTGCCCGTGCAACTGGGGGACCAACGTGGGCAAGCCATGGTGCTGAACAGCCTGGGTGGCGTGTTGCAGCGCCAGGGTAAGTTTAAGGAAGCGGTCGAAGCCTTTCAGCGCAGCTTTGCGCTGCTTGTGCAACTGGAGGACCAACGTGGGCAAGCCATGGTGCTAAGCAGCCTGGGTGGCGTATTGCAGCGCCAAGGTAAGTTCAAAGAACCGGTCGAGGCCTTTCAGCGCAGCTTTGCGCTGTTCGTGGAACTGGGGGACCAACGTGGGCAAGCCAAGGTGCTGAACAGCCTGGGTGGCGCGCTGCGGCGCCAGGGACAATATGTGCAAGCCTTTGGGGCGTTCCAAGAGAGTATCGCAATTGGCGAGAAGCTTAGAGATCATCGACACTTGGCTATGGTTCGTAGGGCCTTCGGTGATGCCCTGTTGTCACACGGCGACACCGCGCGTGCTATCAGCGAACTGTCTAAAGCATTCGCGCTGGACGAGGCACTCAAGAACCCCAAGGGCGTTGGCCTCGTCGCGTCCATTCTGATCGACGCGCTGAGGAGGCTCGGGAGGGACGAAGAAGCCCTCGGCTATTGGCATCGGGCAGTTGTCATCGCGCCCGATAACCGACGGCTTCAGCAGTTGGGCAATCAAATCCCAGGAACTTAGCCCGCTGCCCCTCGGGACGACGAACTGACAGGGGATTCGCGTAAGCATGCGACCAAGCGAGTAGACGCCAAAACCCAAGAGGCTTTGCAGGCAAGCTCCCAACCATATAATTGGCGCGAGCATGCGTGGTGCACACCCGTTTTGCACCTCCGCGCTGCACATGCTTCCCCGCGCTCATTGAGCTTCTGGCTGAGGCTCTTGCTGGGCGCCGGCGGGGAGGGTGACTCGAAACGTTGTGCCGCGGTTGACTTCGCTGGTGAAGTCAATCGTGCCGTTGTGGAGTTGCACCACGCGAAACGCCATGGCGAGCCCGACGCCGGTGCCTCCGGGCTTGGTGGTGTAAAAGAGCGAGAAGATTCTTTTTTGCGCATCGGGGGGAACACCCACGAGAGTGATCGGCTCGCCTGATATCCGTCTTGTTTGTGGGCCGCAGGTCTGCGCTCTGCGCCAGCCCGCCCGGCGCGCGTTCTCGCCGACCACCCGAGAAGGGCTTGCGATATATTCGATTGTATCGCATATTATACACATGTGGATTCAACGTGACATCGAACCTCGGCTGCAACGATCGGCACGGACCCGGCCGGTGGTGGTGCTGACCGGGGCCCGCCAGACCGGCAAGACCTCCACCTTGCTCAGGCTCTTTCCGCATCATGGGTTTGTCTCTCTTGACCTCCCCACCGAAGCGGAACAGGCCGAAAAAGAGCCGCACGATTTTCTTCGTCGCCACCCGTCGCCGATGATTATCGACGAAGTGCAATACGCGCCCGGGTTATTCCGCCATCTGAAGGTAACGGTTGACGCCCGTCGCACCCGCAACGGACAGTTCCTGCTCACGGGTTCACAGAAATTCACCTTAATGAAGAGCGTCTCCGAATCTTTGGCGGGGCGGGCGGACATGGTGGAGCTGGAAACGCTCTCGTGGGCCGAGATCCAGGCGGCGCTGCCGCCAACCGGGCTTGACACGGCCATCGTTCGGGGCGGCTTTCCGGAGCTACACGCCAACCCGGACATTGACCACGTGGCCTTTTACAACTCTTATCTGGCCACCTACCTCGAACGTGACGTGCGATCGTTGGCCAACGTTGGGAATCTGCGGGACTTCGAGCGCTTTTTGCGCGCCTGCGGCTTGCGTTCCGCGAACCTGCTGAACAAGGCTGATCTGGCGCGTGACGTAGGTGTCGCTCCTTCCACAGCTAACCATTGGCTGTCCACGCTGGAGGCTTCCGGGCAGGTCGTGCTGCTTGAGCCATGGTTCTCCAACCGCACCAAGTCCATCGTC
>JBEKAD010000811.1:0-3223 GCA_050018435.1 Terriglobia bacterium | reverse complement strand
TGGAGAATTTGTCCCCAGTTCGCGAGCCTTGATGACAAGCTCGTACTTGGATATTATGGGCTCCGTTTTTGAGGAGCAGACATGCCTGCCGGTGGCAAAAGCCTTGCCCGCGTTGATACCTCTGCGATCGGCCACCGCGGGAGAAGGGTTCTTGGCTTGACGGCCTGCCCTCTTATGATGGAGGTCCTGCGAGCAAATGAGGTGCGCCCCGCTGCCCGGCGTCGGATCTGGGCGAATCGCCGGGGGCTGCGTGCAGGAACCCAGGCAAAGGCCGCTCTTGACCGAACCGAGTGCGATGGTATTTGTTACCCGCCAAATCGCGAATATCTTTCCGAAGGTGATCCCATGACAAAGCGAAGACTCATTGATGCCCTATTTTCTCTCGTGTTGTTATCCATGGTGGTTTGCGGCGCCATTCAGGCAGCCGAGAATTCCGCCCAGGTCACGGTGGATTGGAGCAAGGTTTCCCGGGTTTCCAAGATGACGCCCACGTATCAGGTGGTGGTAAACCCTCCGCTGCGGCGAGGTTCGACGATCCACGATCCCGTCTTCCGCGCTGTGCACGACCTGGGCTGCGACGTCGTCCGTTATGTTCCCTGGCTACCCTATCCCAAGCTGGCCGTCGCTGAACTGGAGCCGCCGAAAGACGGCAAGACCTCCTGGGATTTTTCCCTGATTGACCCCATGACGGTGGACTTTCTGGAAGCAACCTCCGGACATTCGGTGATGTTGAATTTCAGCACCATTCCCCAGTGGATGTTCAAGACCCCCAAACCAGTTCCTTACCCGGACGATCCTGACCAGCCGGTGTGGGACTACACCCAGGGGACTGAACTGCGCGATCCCAGTATGAAAGAACTGGCCGACTATTACGCGCGCCTCGTAAGCTGGTACACGCTGGGCGGCTTCAAGGATGAATACGGCGTCTCGCACAAGTCCAGCCACCACTACAAGATCGATTACTGGGAGGTCTTCAACGAGGTTGAGGGCGAGCACGCGATGACCCCCAAGCAGTACACGGATCGTTATGACGCGGTGGTGGAAGCCCTGCACCGTGTGGCCCCCCACATGAAGTTCGCGGGCTTGGCCTTGGGGGGGCCCTCGCGGGATGCCGAGTATTTTGAGTACTTCCTCAATCACGCCCATCACAAGGCTGGAATCCCCCTGGACATGATCACTTACCACTTCTATGCGACGCCTTCGGCCGACCAGACGCCGGAAATCCAGCAGTACACTTTCTTCGAGCAGGCGGATCATTTCCTGGACACGGTGCGCTACGTCGAGTCCATCCGCCAGCGCCTTTCTCCCCAGACGCAGACGGACATCAACGAGCTAGGCTCGATCGCCGCGAATGACAACAAAAGCGGCCCCAGGGTGATTCCGAACTCGTATTGGAACCTTTCCGGCGCGCTGTACGCTTACGTATACGCCGAGCTGGCCAGAATGGGCATCGAGTATGCGGGCGAATCGCAGCTTGTCGGGTACCCCACGCAGTATCCGTCGGTGTCCATGGTGGACTGGGTAACGGGGCAGCCCAATGCCCGCTACTGGGTACTCAAACTGCTCCATGACAACTTCGGGCCGGGCGACAAGCTGATGGATACCCGCATTAACGCGCCCTACGTTTACGCGCGGGGGATGGTCACTCGCGACGGCAAGCACAAGGTGCTGCTAGTGAACAAGCGCGACCGTACCTTTGTGGTGTCGGTCCCCGGCGCCGCCACCGGCCATGTGGATGTGGTAGACCAGCAGACAGCTTTCCAACCGCCCGCCGGCGGCCAACTCCGTAGCGACGAGGTAACCCTGGGCGGCTTGGCGGTGGCGGTGGTGACATTGGCGAAATAGGAGGTGCGAATGCCGCGCGTAGCTTTTCAACTCCGCTTGGGGCGGGGCACGATTGAAGAATATGAGAAGGCTCACCAGCAGGTGTGGCCCGAGCTTCTGGCCAAGATCAAAGAAGTGGGAATCTCCGACTATTCCATCTTCCGCCGCGGGTTGGAGCTGTTTCTGGTGATGAATGTGGTTGACTTTGAGCGCGCTTGGGAGATTCTCGACAAAGATCCCACGAATTTGCGCTGGCAGAAGGAGATGAGCCGCTTTTTCGCGCCCATCACTGATCTTGATCCCGGCGAGCGCTTCGCGATGATGAAAGAAGTGTTTTATATGGAGTAGCTTGACTTGAAGATAGGCGTGCGGCGCGCCCCCTCTACTCCCCTCCTGGCTGAGGAGGGGGTTAGGGGGGCATAGGCGCTAGAATAATGGTTAGCGGTGCCCGAGAGCCCGCGTAGCGGGCGAGGTCATTTGGCCCACGGCGAGCCAGCCGTGGAAAAAAATGTAGCAGCAGGGGTGTTGAGCCCCGCCAGGGGCGACATCTGGTTATAGCTCGAACGAGGCCCGCGACGGCGCGCCTCGGTATGTCTTTGCCTGACGAGGCCCGGACGCCGCCCCTACCGGGGCTGACGAATCTGGAATGCCGTCACTATCCCACGGCTGGCTCGCCATGGGCTAAATGACCACGCCCGCTACGCGGGCTGGCTGCCGACGGTGCTTATCCTAGCGCCTATGGGGTTAGGGGGTGGTGATGCGCCAAGCACCCCGCCCTCCGGGCACCCCTCCTTATATGTAAGGAGGGGAATCTTACCTTGACGATGTGTGAGCCAGGCAATAGACTCTCTAGACCTTAGGAGGTGTAGCATGACAACTTCAGCTCAAGCTGAGCGGATTCATAAGGCACTCGACACGTTTGCGATCGAACTCCCGTCTTGGGGGTTTGCCAACACGGGAACGCGATTTGGGAAATTCATCCAGGACTCTGCGGCCACAACCACAGAAGAGAAGTTGAATGATGCGGGGCAGGTGCATCTTTACACGGCTTGCTGTCCCTCGGTGGCCACGCACGTCCTTTGGGATTTCCCGGAGGGCCTCAAGAGCACGGCGGCGGTGATGGCCTCGGCAGAGAAGGCCGGCGTTCGTCTCGGCGCGATCAACCCCAATGTTTTCCAGGACCAAATCTACAAGAATGGGTCGCTGGGCAATCCCGACCCGGAAATTCGCCAGGCCGCGCTCAATCACATTCTGGATTGTGTCGAGATCGGCAAGCAAACGGGCAGCCGAGACGTCTCGCTCTGGTTCGCCGATGGTTCGAGCTTTCCGGGGACAGCTTCCATTCGCCACCGGAAGAAATGGTTTACCGAGGGCCTGCAAGAGACGCATGCGCACCTTT
>JBEKAD010000810.1:0-3223 GCA_050018435.1 Terriglobia bacterium | reverse complement strand
TCCATCGGCAATGAATTGCATCTGCGCGTCGATTTCGTAGAAGTGCCACGCCAGGCAGGCGCAGAAGTTGACTCCCTTCTCGAACTGCGCCAGGGCTTTTTCGTCGGCCGTGGGCAGGCTCGAGTCAAAGACCAGCACCAGCCGCCGCTCATCCTCGCGCGTGAACTCCCGCACCTTGAGTTGCTGGGCCTTGGCCGTGGCTTTCCAATCCACGTAGCGGGCGCTATCGGATTCCTCGTAGTCCCGGATGGCGTACAGGTCGTGGCCTCGGCCCTTGGACAAGCTTTCGATATCACCGCCGATCAGCGGCAGGATTTCGTAGAACTCTTCCGTGGGCTGCACGTCGGGCAGTACCAGGATTTCCTGCTTGCTCGCCACTTCATGCGCTTTCAGCAGGAGGCCGAAGGGGAACTTGGTACTGACGCGAAATCCATCCTGGGTGTAGCGCCCGCGGCGAGGAAAGGTGAGCTCCACGTGCTGGGTCACGGAGGACCGGTGCGGGATGTAGGGCACGTAGACGGGAGCGTCCAGAATCTGGCGCGGCGCCGCCAACGTAGTCCGTTTGCGCTTGCCTTTCCAGGGGTCGCGGGCAGACAGGGTGAGGGAAAAAGAAGGGAAGATCCACTTCAAGTTCTGGACGGTCAGGCGCGAGATCATCGGATTCTCGGCGAACACATGCTCCGGCAGGACAAAATCCAATTCCAGTTGCGAGAGCACGATGGCGGAAAGAATTCCGGACAGCAAAATTCCTGACAGGAGGTTGGCCAGAATGATGAAGAGGAGATTGTTGCCGGTGTTGAGGGCGGCGATGGCGATGACCATGATGATCAGGAAATAGACCACGCCCTCGCGCGTGAACTCGTACTCGACCTTCATCATCCAACGCTCGAGCGCGGTGCGCTTGGCGAGGTAGGGCACAACCTTGATGGCCACGATAGCGGCGATGAGCAACGACAGGGAGGCGGCCGCCATGGCGCCATCGGTGTGGCCCACCTCACGCAGAGCCGTCGAATACAAGGCGAGAAAGAAGGCCATCCCCAGGCCGAAAAGCGCCACGAAGAAACGGCGCCAGGCTGGCCGATCGATGTGCACCATTTGGTAGCGCGCGAGAACCCAAAGGTCGCGCAGAACGCCACCGCCGGAGGGTTGCGTGAAAGTCGCCATGCGGGGTTCATTGTAACTCAGGCCGCCGCAAGGCACTAGGCAGTAAGCAGTAGGCAGAAGGCAGCGAGCGCCTCTTGCGAGTCCCGGCGAGCCGGGATAAGCAGTAAGCAGAAGCTGGTAGTCACGGTCAGCGTTTTTCTGACCGTGGATTCTTCCCTTGATGACGAGGGCATAGCAGGCAGGAATGGTTCCATCCCGCGCGGAAGCGGCGGGTGAGGCGGCGGTAGCCACGGTCAGTGCAGTCCTGACCGTGGGTTCTTCTGGCGGTGGTCGGGTTACAGCAAACTTACGTTGGACAAGGCAACGGTAGGGGCGTGTTTCATCCAGATTCACGACCTGCCGCTGGAGCATCGGGCATGAGAAAAGCTACCCGCTCGATGCGGCAGCCAGGCACAGACTGAGGACGCCGGCAGCCGTGCCGACCCGCTCGACTGGAACTTTTAACGTGTTGACGCTCCCCTTACGGCGCCTACGTGGTGGCCGCGCGCGCTGCTAATCTCTGCTCCTTCCTCTTCCGCCCCAGATGAATGAGCCCAGCGAGTCCGGCTACCGCCAACACGAGCAGTCCAATCCCCAAAAGAGGCCTGAAAAAGAGCCAACTCAGCGCAATCGTCACAACGGTCAGGCAAAGCCCACCCACCCCGGCGAACAGCCCTATGCCCGCGCCCACCAGAGTCCCGAAGATCGGCAAGACGTCCGCGACGACCTCGAAGGGTCTGAAAACCAGGAAAATTCCAAAAGCCATCATGAAGAACCCCACCAAGCGCGTGGCCCATGCCAGGGTCGTGTTGCTTTCCTCTTCAGTCTTGAACATCGAGTCGGCGCTCACGGTCCCGTAAGTGACCAGCAAGATGCTGCCGCCTGCCTTGGCCTGGTACGGTTCGAAGGTGTCGCTGATCTGGCGCGCCACAATGCTCACGGTCGCCGGCTGGACGACCTGGAAAGTGACTCGGACGTCGCCGATGGCCGGAGCGGAGGGATCTGCACCCTTGTAGTAGCCGCCATCGCGGAAGTTGAAACCCGTCTTAGCGGCCGGCGGCGAGGCGGCTGCGGCCTTCTCGTCGAGACTGAAATCCTCGACCTTGTTCAACAAATCCACCTGAGCTTCCGAAAGGGTGAAGGCGCCCAGGGTGACCTTCTTCGCCGTCCGCGTCTGAGTTTTGATCGGCATGTCGTGGGGGTTCTCGTGGCCAGTGCGCTCCTTGAACGAACTCGATTGAATAAGCTGCGGCGACCAGGCTTGGCTGTAACTGTAGGTTGTGACGGTTTCAGACCCCCCTCCCAGCTTGGACCTCGTCTGCGACTTCTTCTCTTCCTTCCACTGATACATCTCCGCTCGTCGCTCGAGTTTGATGGCGGGGACGGAAACACCGAATTCAAGGTCGGAGAGGGTCTCCGTGGTGGTCGCTTCGCCGGTCATGTGGACCAGCTTCCCTTCGCTGGCGGCGTCCACTCGGTCGGAGGAAACGCTGACGACGGCGCTCGCTCCTTCCGCGAGACTTTTCGCCACGCGCACTGTTCGCCCTTCATTCCAGAAGAGCAGCACGAAGGCCACCCCTACGAGCACGATTCCAAAAAGGATTCCCTTGATCGAGTCAAGGAGTCGCGAGCCCCAGGATTGTCCCGTAATCTCCGTGAACGAATCGCCGCCCATAATCGCCCTCCCTCAGCCTGAATTCCTCGCGTGAGCTGGAATTTCCATTATCCACTTTCCGCTCCCGCTAAAGATACTCCTGACCGCCGCCCAATGCAACGGTAGGTTGAGTTTGAAGTGCAAGTGCTCTCGCCGGCCACGGAAGGGCAACTAAAATGAAGGCGACTGGTGTTCCAGCTCCTCCTCAAAGGAAATGCCCACCATCGCGAGTGCAGTGATCGTCGGATGTATCCACCTGTTACCCACTGAGTGGGTGCCTAGCCGGATTTGCAACGATAAACGCCCTTCCACGCCGGAACCAAGACGGCCGCATTACGCTGCGCCAATTGACGGCTATGGATTGCCGATAATCAGCATTGACATCGCTCTACCGTTTTGCGGGAACACAATGGCGAGTGTTGGGGG
>JBEKAD010000809.1:0-3230 GCA_050018435.1 Terriglobia bacterium | reverse complement strand
CGCCTTCACCGTCGACACGCTCGGCAATATGCTCTCTTCCGCCGACGCCCTGAATAACACGACCACTTACACTTACGACTCGATGGGGAACGTTCTCACCAAGTCCCAGCAACTGAATGCCAACACCACCCTGACGTGGAGCTACACATACAACGGGTTCCAGGAAGTGCTGACGGCCACGGACCCGCTTGGAAACGTCACCACCAATGTGTATGATGCGAATGGCAACCTGCTTTCCACCGCCACGCCCCCGCCCAGCGGCTCGGGTTCCGGCCTGACCACCAGCTTCCAGTACAACACCCTGGGTGAGCTGACCCAGGTCACCGACCCCCGGGGGAACCACACCACACTTACCTACACCGCGGCGGGCTTGGTTGCCTCCGTCACCGACGCGCAGAGCAACACGACTACGTTCACCTACGACGGGCGCGGCAACCGCCTTACCTCCACCGATGCGCTCCTTAACGTGACGACTTACACCTACGACACAATGAACCGGCTGACCCGGATCACGGCGCCCGACACTACTTACACCCAATTCGCTTACGACTACCGCGGCCGGCGCATTTCTGTCACCGATGCCAACGGCAAGGGCACCGCCTATCAATACGACGATGCCGACCGGCTGGTGGCGGTCACCGATGCCGCGCAGAACCTCACGGTCTACGGCTACGACACCGAGAACAATCTGGTGGATATTACCGACGCGGCGAACCACCAAACGGGGTTTGCCTACGACGCCCTGGGGCGGGTTACCGCAGTCACCTTCCCCTCGACGCTCAGCGAGAGTTACACTTATGACGCCATGAACAACCTGCTCACCAAGACGGACCGCAAGGGGCAGACGATCAACTATGGCTACGACGCGCTGTATCGCCTGACCAGCAAGACCTATCCGGACTCGACGGCGGTCAACTACACTTACGACCCGCTGAGCCGCCTGACGCAGGTTACCGACCCCTCGGGGACTTACTCGTTCACCTACGACAACCTGGGACGCCTGCTGGGCACGGGCACGCAGTATTCGTTCCTCAGCTCGGCGCTCACCAACAGTTACGCCTACGACGCGGCCTCGAACCGCGTTTCCTTCACCAATTCGGAATCCGGAACCACGAATTATGCCTACGATTCATTGAACCGCCTCACCACTCTGACCGACTCCACCACGGGACAGTTCGGTTTTGGGTACGACGCGCTGGGGCGGCGGACTTCCTTGACGCGGCCCAATAGCGTGAACACTTCTTACAGCTACGACACTCTCTCGCGCTTGCTGAGCGTGTTGCACAACGGAGGGAGCCTGCCGGGAAGCGCCGGCTACACTTACGACGCGGCGGGGAATCGCACCAGCAAGACGGCCGTCCAGCAGGCCAGTCCCAATCCCGTTTCCGTGACCTCCAACTACACTTATGACAACATCTATGAGTTGACGCAGGCCGTGGTGGGCGGCAGCTTGGCCGAGGGCTATTCCTATGACGCGGTGGGCAACCGGCTGACTTCGGCGGGGCCGACGTCGTACAACTACAACACTTCGAACGAACTCACATCCAGCACTACCGCCACGTATGCCTACGACAATAATGGAAACACCACGAGCAAAACGGACTCCGCCGGAACGACGTTCTACACGTGGGATTTCGACAACCGCCTCACCAGCGTGACGCTGCCGGGAACAGGAGGAACCGTCAATTTCAAGTACGATCCGTTTGGAAAAAGGATTCAGGAGATTGCGCCGACATGCGGGACCACCATTTACGTCTATGACGGCGAAAATGTGGTCGAGGAACTTGGCGGAGGAGGGAACCTGCTTGCCAGCTACACGCAAGGCGCGGGAATCGACGAGCCACTGGCCATGACGCGTATAGGCGGGACCTACTTCTATCACGCTGACGGCTTGGGCTCGATCACCTCGTTGACAGACACCACCGGCAACGTGGCCGCTACTTACGTTTATGATTCATTTGGCAAGCTCACAGCTTCGACCGGAGCAATCACCAATCCCTTCCAGTACACCGGCCGCGAATTCGATACGGAGACTGGGCTCTACTACTACCGCGCCAGATACTTCGATCCTAAAGCCGGGAGGTTTATCTCCCAGGATCCGGTTCACTCGGGTGTCAATTTCTATGACTATGTCACCAATAATCCCACCTTATCCGTAGATCCGTTTGGGCAGGTAGCTTGTCTTAAGACGGCGAACGGGATGATGGTTTGTCAAGAACAACCCACGGACAAGCAGCACGCAAACGATATAATCGAGAATGCGCTTTAGAACAAGAATTTGTGCCGTTGCCTGAACAAGTATTTTGGACCCGGAGTCAAATTGACCGCGCTTAACGCCCCACGAATAGCTTTCACTCAACCTCTCGCTGGTGGTGCCGCCGGCCAAACAAATGCAAACCAAGTGCCCGATACGGGGCTCGCAATAGTCAACATCGACCCCGGCATATTTAACCTCGCTGCTAACGACACTTATTTAATCGACACTTACCTGCATGAAACCGCCAATGCCCTAGCCATTCAGCAGTTCACGAATGTATTCCCTCGTGGGGCCAGGGCTCGCATGGGCGCCCGCGGAGGCCCTCCAACAGCGGCTCAACGACACGGCGGGAACGTCGGGATAGATTCAGACATCGGAGAGCAGTTCGAAGAGTGCTTGCATGGACTGCATTAGGAGTAATACACAATGCACATATACACTTCGCGGGGTATCTTGGCTTGCAGTCTCTTTGCGTTCCTGTCAGTCGAATTTGCGCCGCTCCAATCGTCGGATAATGGGGCCACCAATGTCCAGGTTGTTAGCGTCGCGGTCAAGATGTTAATCAACACGGTTGAACTTCGACTGAAGGTGATCAACAGATCGGACAGGCCCGTGTTTATGGCGGGATCCAATTTCGATAGGCCCAGGCCGGACGCTGTGTTCCTTGAACAGTGGCGCCGGGGAGAAGGCTGGACGGGCGTGGCCCCTTGCTTGGACGTGCCACCTGGGGACGCGATCAGGCTGGATCCAGGCAAGGCCCTAGATTCGGGTTACGATTTGAGAGTCAACCCGCCAAGGCAAGGGGTCTGTCAAGCGCCGAATCTTCAATTTGGAGGACGCTTCCGGTATCGACTATTGAGTTCTGCATAATACAGTGACATTCATAGAACCTTCAAAACGGCAACGTACTTTGCTTCCAGCAGGAGGCGACGATAGGGCGCCGCCGGCGCAACCGCCGGAGGGCGCGGCGGGT
>JBEKAD010000808.1:0-3243 GCA_050018435.1 Terriglobia bacterium | reverse complement strand
CCCTAGTTCCGGTTCTCGAACCCTGAAAGGGCGTGATGAAGATCCCCCACCCCGCCGCGGCGACCGTCCGCGTGCATCCCAGAACGCTATTTCGCCCCTTCAGGGCTTGCGGCGCGACGGGAAGGGGCGCTTGGACCCAGGCCGTTGGCCTGGGCTGAGGTAGTTCGCCCCTTCGGGGCTCGATTTGGCATCAGCAACGCTTTCCCCTCCTTCACGGCAAAACCATGCTCCCAATCGAGTAGCTGAAAGTGTTCCCCACCACGTCCTGGATGGTCCCGTTTAGTGTGACGGAAAGCTTGGTCACCGTCGACGGAACATTGAGCTTCAGCGTGATGGGCGCGGTTGCCCCCAGGGCCAGGTTCCCCACGGACAGAGGCAAGATCGGGCTGGTTAAGGTGGCGGTGCCCGATCCCCCCAGGGTGCGGAGCACCACCTGGTTCACCAAGAGGTTCTGGCCGTTCCCAGTGCCGTTGTTCTTCACCGTAATGGTCAAGGTCAAAGTAGTTCCCGACTTCGACTGGCTGGTGCTGAGGATCGCCACACCTGGCCGGCCGATACCAACTCCATTGAGGGAGACGGCCTGCTGGCTGCCATTCACCCCGTTGTTGTTGTCGGTGATGGTCAGGGTGCCAGTGAGCGGGCCGGTGGCCGTGGGTGTGAAGGTGACGTTGATCGTGCAGGAACCGCTGGCCGCGACACTGCCCCCGCAGTTGTTGGTCTCGCCGAAATTCGCGCTCGTGGCGATGCCTCTGATGGTGAGCGCAGCGCTGCCCGTGTTGCTCAGGGTGACCGCCTGCGACCCGCTCGTCGTGCCCAGGGGCTGATTGCCGAAGCTTAAACTCGGGGCGGAAAAGCTCACCACCGGCGCCGTCCCGGTTCCGGTCAGCGTCACGGTCTGGGGGCTGCCCGGCGCGTTGTCGATGATTGTCAGCAACCCAGTTCGTGCACCGACCATCGTTGGCGTGAACGTCATCGTGATTGTGCAGTTTCCGTTGGTCGGGATGGCCGCAGGAGACGACGGGCAATTATTCGACTGAGAAAAGTCGCCAGTAACGGATACTCCGCTGATTACCAGGGGAGCCGTACCACCATTGCCCACGGTAAGCGTCTGGGGACTGCTCGCGACCCCCAAAGGGGTACCTGGGAAGCTCAGGCTTCCTGGTTGGAAGCTGACGATTGGACGTGGCAGGTTGAAAGTCACAACGCTTGACCGGTTCAGAGCATTGTCATCCGAGAACGCGTAGACCACAGGCGTCCTGCTCGCGTCGAGTTGAAATGGACCCGCGTAAGATTGGAATGTCATACCGTCAATTGAATATAAGAGGTCTTTCACGCCTGAGCCAGCGTCCGTGGCCGCAACCGTCACGGTCGTGATCGCTCCTACGACCGTTGCGTTGAAAGAAACGACAGGTGGCGTGGTGTCCTTTGCTGCGTCTCCCGTCGCATCATTGCTGGGGTTGATCGTGGTGGCGAAGGATCCATCCTTGTTGGTATCCACTTGAAGCGGCCCAACGCTTCCCGGCAAGAAATGAAGCTTGCAGTTGAGGCCCGCTGGCTGGTTTATATCCACGTATCGAATGGCCTCGGATGTGGAATCCGGAGTGCCAATATTAAGGATGATGTTGAGCGGGATTGTCGTGGTCTGGAAGGTCACCGTGTATTCGTTGTCTATCGGCAGTATCAACGCCATTCCGCCGCCTAGCGGATAAGTTGAAACATCCGGCACCGATCCTTGCAGAATTCCTGTTATCACAGCGGTACTGTTCCCGAGGGTGTCAGACACTACCACATTATTCCCCCCCACGATGGTTAGGTAATTGGCAGGCTGAAATGAGGGGGGCCCGGAATCTTCTTTCTTCCCCTTCGTAGAAATCTGTGCCGGCGTTGTCTGCGTCGAGAGAGGCTGATTGAGTAAGCCGAGGACTTGGTTCTGAACGTCAGAATTGCTGAGCAAACCAATGTGGTCTACCGCACCACTAAAGATAGGGATTCGGTGTGTGTCTTCAGGGAAAGGGAAGGTGCATCCGCTGCTTGATACGGTCGCGCTCAAAACAGGCACTGTACCATCACCACAAGTATACACTGGCTGAAGGGAGGGAATGATAGGACAAGTTCTGATCCCGCTCAAACTAAGGCAGCCCGCAAAGTTAACCGCGAAAACCTCGCCAATCGTCTTTTCTTTTGACTCGACGCCATACAACTGGTAATAATTCACGCCAGTCGAGTCGTTCGGCCAGCCGTCCATTGCGCCCAACGGAGTGGAGGTGTTGTGGAACGTTTCAGTCGCGTTCCCGGGATAGAATTCATGGATGCCGTCGTGGTCGAACCCAAAATGCTGATTCATTGCATCTCGATATTGAGTGTAGGTGTAGATCTGGCTCGAATTTCCATCCCCGTTCCAATCCCATCCCTGCTCAACGAACGGGGCACCGCCAAGGTCGATATATTTCGGGCTTGGGAGTAACTCATGCACACCTGTCATCGATCCGGCGATGTATTTGAGCACAGGATCAATCATTAAGACGGGGGTTATCGGCCAGTATTGGCCCGTTGCTAGGACGTTTATCACTTGGGGGGCACCCAGCCAGGGAGTAGCGATGCTGACCAACTCATTCACGGAGTTAGCCGGGTTATGAAGGACGTACCATCGTGCTACAAGGCCGCCCATACTATGGGCGACGATATTAACCTTCGTCCCTGGGTAGAAGTTTTGGATGCAACGGACATAGTCTCTTAGCTCCGCAGCGCTCACAGCATTGCTCTGCCGCCAATCATAAGGAAAAAGGAATAGCTTGGGAGAGTTCATTGCCTGTGTTGTAGGGCATCCGGCCGAAAGGTTGCTTGGGTTTCCGTTGAGCTGGTACAAAGGATAGATATTGTTCCCGCTGATATCCTGCTGACTTGTAAGGAAGTTAATGAAGTTCCCGTAGTAATCCTCGAACAGGACATTGCGGATTACATCCGTGGCACTGATCGTGGCCGACGGGAGATCGGTAGGGAAAAGGCTAAGATTCTTGTACGTCCAATCTTGAAAGTCGGCCACCCAAAGCTCTGGGCCAGTACCACCATTGTTCATCAGCGTGCTTCCCAAAATCCCCGGGATGAGGATTACGGGCATAGCTGTGCCATTTCCGAATAAGTAGACAGATTGGGGACTGCCACCGGCATTATCAGAAAATTGCAGGGTACCGACCCTGTATCCGGTAGCCATGGGGATAAAGGTTACACTGACAGAGCAAGTCT
>JBEKAD010000807.1:0-5096 GCA_050018435.1 Terriglobia bacterium | reverse complement strand
GACGGCGCGGTAATTGATTCCGACTCTCGCGGACCACAAATTCCCGATTCTCTTGAAATGGAGGGAGGGGTGCGCTGGGTTCTTTTTCAGGAGCTCGAAGTTTTCGTGGGCCACTCGCTGGACGGGTTCCGGCAGGCGCGCCAGCAAGGTCCAGAAGCGAGCGGTGGTGCGATGCATTTACATTTCCTTGAGAGTCCCTTTGGCCTTCTCCTCGTGGGCCTCTCGCACCAGGAAATCGAGCCTTCCTGCCTGAGAGTCGACTTCGATCTCCTTGTCCCAGCTCTCCCATTCCTTCTCTGACAACCACCGGAAAAGCTCGGAGAGTTCCTCGCTGGGAAGTCTCTCAATATCTGCCTTGAGCTCATCGATCTTGGACATCGTGTTTCCCTTCCATCGCCCCTCGCCCGAGCTGAATCAACCGGTAACACGCCCGCCGTGGACGGCGCGCCTGAACCACCGCAGGGTGGATACCTCTGCATTATAACGCCACTTCTGAACTTTCTTGCGTGTGGCATGCGTTTTCCTAGTGCGCCAAGGGAAGAGGAAGCGTAACGCGGACCTTTTTCGTAGACCTGCGGTTTGGAGTTTCAAATCCACACGTCCTCATCGGCTGGCCAACTCACGCGGTCAATGGTTAGCCCGCAGCGCATCTCTTACTTGGCGGAATCAACCCTCGCTTTGGACTTTTAACTTTCAACTTTCGACTTTCAACTTTCGACTCTCGGCGAGCGATCCTCGACTTTTCCCCCAACGACATTTTGTAGCCTCTAACCCTTGTAGATTTCTCTTGACATGCATAGCGTAGGCTGATACACTGAAGGGGTGTTACTGTGGGGTGCTGTCATGTCCGCGCGCGAGTTTCCCTCCTGCTTCAACCCTGACCCTTCCAACCTTCGATGTCCGCAGGGCAGAATTCAGGTGCAGGACAGTAGACGGTAGACGGTAGGCGGAAGGGGGGGCGCGCAAAGACACCGCGAACCTGGAATGATTGCCAAAAGACAGGGTGTTAGCGATTTGCTGGGAGGTTTCCGGAGGACGACGATATGTGGCTCATGTAAAGGATGCAAGATTCCAACTTTCGGGAAGTCCGGAGGGTCACCAACCTGCTGCTGAAGATTAAACGCTAGGAGCGGCGGATGGAAGCTTTAGAAAAGGGTGATGAAAAACGTGGGAGCGTCTCTCGCGATCTGCCGGAAAAGAAAGGGGTTAGCGCTGAATGGTCAAAACCTCTCAAAAGTTTATCTCATTCAAATAAAAGGAGTTAGCTTGAACCGCGGGAGCCGCGGGGAAAAAACGCGGGGGGGGGAAATGAAGGATAGTTAGGCGATGTTATTGAAAACAAATGGAGAAAAAATGTCCATTTACCGGCTTCTCGCGATGTTGATGAAAACAAACTAGTTAAAATCTCTCTCTGGCGATGTTGATGAAAATAAATGGAGTTATCGAAAGCAAAAGTGAGAAGTGACTAGTGACGAGTGGCGAGTTACAAGCAAGCTGACTTCGAAATCGCAAATCAAAAGGGCAGTGACGAGTGACCGGTGACCAGAACAGGGCAAAGGCCGGAAGGAAAAACGGAACAGGTCTGGGTCCGAAGATCGTAAATCACCGGATCACCCGATCTCCCGATCTCCCGATGACTCAATGGCCCAATGACCCGATGACCCGATCATCCGAATTGCGCTACAATGATTTTGAGCATGGCCACTAAACCTGAACTTTTCGGCACGGACGGCATTCGTGGTGTAGCCGGACAATATCCTCTGGATCAAGCCACGGTTCTCAAGATAGGAAGCGCTTTGGGAACCGTCCTCAAGAATTCTTCCCGCCCCGTGCGCGTGGTTTTGGGAAAGGACACGCGCGAATCGAACGAGTGGATTGCCCGCGCCCTCGCGAGCGGTCTCGCCTCGACCGGCGCACAGGTCGTTGACGCCGGAATCATCACCACGCCGGGCGTAGCGTTCCTGACCCGCCAGCATGAATTGTCCGCCGGCGTGATGGTTTCCGCCTCGCACAATCCTTACCAGGACAATGGCATCAAGATTTTCTCGCGCGCCGGAAGCAAGCTCGCGGAGGCCGAGGAACTGGCGATCGAGAGCCTGCTCACGGTCCTGCCGGAATTGCCGGACCCCGAGGAGAATGCCGTGCCAATTGTTCCCCGCTGGGTGGAAGGATACGTTGAACACCTGGTGAGTCTGATTCCCGCCAGGCTCGATTTCTCCCGTTATCGCCTGGTGGTGGACTGCGCGCATGGCGCGGCGTGCCGCGTGGCGCCTTTGCTCCTCGCGCGCCTGGGGATAAGGCCGCACACCCTGAATACGGAACCCAACGGACGGAACATCAACCTACACTGCGGCTCGCTCCATCCGGAAATGATGGCGGAGACCACGCGCGCCTTGGGTGCTGACTTGGGAGTGGCGTTCGACGGGGATGCCGATCGCGCCATCTTTGCCACCCGCGAGGGCCGCTTGGCCGACGGCGACCACGTGCTCTACGTCCTCGCCCCCTTCCTCGAACGTCAGGGCAACCTGAAGGGCCGCGCTATTGTCGGCACGCTGATGACCAACCTCGCTTTGGAACTGGCTTTGGCCCGCCAGAGCATCGGGCTGAAGCGCACCGCGGTAGGCGACAAGTACGTCCTGGAAGAAATGCTGCGCTCGGGAATCTCGTTGGGGGGCGAGCCCTCCGGCCACCTCATCTTTTCGGACCTTTCGCTGGCAGGCGACGGCATGATCACATTGCTGGAAGTCCTGCGCCTGCTGGCCGAGACCGAGCAGCCTTTGGGCGAGTTGCTGCGCGGTTACCAAGCCTTTCCGCAATTGATTCGCAACGTGCGCGTGCGGGAAAAGCCACCCCTGGAATCGATACCCAGCGTCGCGCGAGCCATCACGGAATGCTGCGCGGAGTTGGGCGAACGCGGCCGCGTGGTCGTGCGCTACTCCGGCACTGAACCCCTGGCGCGCGTCATGGTGGAAGGCGCGGAAGCAGAAACCGTGGAGGACCACACCACGCGCATCGCCGCGGCCATTGAGTCGGCGCTCGGACTCTTGTAGGATTGGGTCATTGATTCATCGGGTCATCGGGTCATTGAAAGGCTGTCCGTGGTCAGTGGTCCGTTGTCCGTGGCAAGTGATTTTGCAAGAGGGGGAAAGTAAGGCCATAGAGGATCGGCAACTGACAACTGACTACGGACAACGGACAGCTTTTCGATGACCCGATGACTCAATGACTCAATACTCTTTAGCAACCTTGCCGTAAAGGATTTCATCCAAGCGGTTTGAAACCAACAGGCAGCAGAAGGAAGGCGCATCATGAAAGCAATCACCCTTTCACTCTTGATGCTGGCTCTCGCATTGCCGAGTTTAGCCCAAACCCCGGCAGGGCCCGTGGGCCCGGCGGCTCAGCCGCAACCCGCGGCCCCGGTAGAAACGGCGAGCCCGGCGGCGGCCAGCGCCCCGGCGGCGCCGGCGGCTCCGCCGTCCGCGGGGGACGACTCGAGAATCATCGTTCCTGCCGAGACTACAATTCCGATAATGCTCGTGACGCCCATTAACACAAAATCGGCCTTCGTCGGCGCGTCAATTTATTGCGAGTCCGTGTACCCGATCACCGTGGGGAACCGTATCATCATTCCCCGGGGCAGCTCCGTTAAAGGAACGATCACCCAAGTGGTGCGACCGGGACACGTCAAAGGCCGCGCCCAAATCGGCCTGCGGTTTGATGAGCTAATCCTGCCCAACGGCACCACCGTCCAGTTGCGCGCGGTCCTTTCGGGATTCGGAAGCCCGAGCGGAGAAAAGTTCAAGCCCGATGAAGGAAGGATCGAGGGGGAAAGCACTAAAGGGCAAGACATTGGGAAAATCGCTACGACCACCGTCGAGGGCGCTGGAATGGGAACCCTCATTGGAGGACTCTCAAATGGACATGCTGGAGAAGGAGCCGGCATCGGCGCTGGGGCGGGAGCGGTGGGCGGATTGATCTGGGTTCTGGCGTCGCGCGGTAAGGACGCGGTGCTGCCCCACGGCACCAGTTTGGAGCTGAAACTAACCCAGCCGCTCAACTTCAGCCGCTGGGAAGTCCAGCCCCGCTCTCCTTATGATGAGGGCCCGACGATACCTCGCCGCGAATATGGACCGCGCCATTAATTGCTAACTTGCGGCTTCCTCGTTAGCCCTCTGTCGATAGGCCTTCATATAGGCGATGGTGTAGGCGGTTCCGGCCCGGTCGCCGATCATCCCGGGGATGTGATCCGGGATCATGGCCCCGTTGAAATTCACCTCACGAAGCGCGCGCATCACTTTGTACATATCCATGTAACCATCATCCACGAAGGTTTCCACAAAATGCGGCAAGGGCGCATTGACGTTACGGAAATGGATCTTGAAAATCTTACCGCGCGCGCCAAAGTACTGGATGGTCTCCAGCAAACTTTTGCGCGTGTACTTGCCGCCTTCCAGCCAGGTGCCGCAACAAAGGCACATCCCAATGTTGGGGCTGTTGGCAATTTCGAAAGCGCGCTGGAAGCCGTCGAAGTTCCCAAAAACGCAGCGGGGAATCCCGCCCAGAACCGGCATGGGCGGATCATCGGGATGAATGCCGATTCTCACCCCTGCCTCTTCCGCCACGGGGACTACGGCTTTAATGAAATAGGTGTAGTTGTCCCACATCTCCTGCTCGGAATAAACGCGGCCATGGGTGAGAGGCCCGTGAAAGACCCTTTGATCCCAATAACCGGCAGGGTCCTTGGCAAGGTCGAAGGCCCGCGCGGAGGCTCCCCCGCGCGTGGTTTCGCGGGCCGAGCTCCAAATGCCGTTGGGCACATAACCCAGGGTGGAGTAATAGATTCCCGCCTTGCCGAGGGTGCGGAGATAGGTCTTATACTCCTCAATTTTCTGTTCCCGCCCGGGGAGGTTAAGCGTAACCTCTCCCATATTATGCACGTTGATATTTCCAATATTCCAGACTTTCAGGCCGGCCCCCTCAATCTTCCGCCGCAATCGCATGAAATTCTCGTAGGTGGCAAGATCGGCATGCAGCCAGATGCTGACGTAATCCACCCCGAGTTGATTCACGAACTGGAGGTCTTCGTCGCTGGGGTC
>JBEKAD010000806.1:0-3260 GCA_050018435.1 Terriglobia bacterium | reverse complement strand
TCTCATCCGTTGGGTCTGGCCCTTGACTTCATCCTGATGAACCAGGATCAGTTCACGCGTCCCGCCGATGCTTGCCCGGAGGGGCTGGCGCTGGTCTACCCGCCCACCGGAGATGAACGGACAGAAGCCGCGACATGGATGAGCGGGGTCCATGGCGCCGCTACCAACGTCAGTCGCGCTGAGGATGAAAAGGTTGCACCTCTCTAGCGCGGATTTCCCGCCACGAATTTGGAAGGGCGGGGCTTTACAGGTTGCGAAAAACGCTCCACTGCTGTCATCCTGAAAGTTTGTGACTTTTTTAAATTCGCGCATAAGTCGAGTTTGAAAACAAAAGACGTAAGCACCCGAGAATGGCCTACAAATCAAAAAAGTCACAAACTCTGAGCGCAGCGTAAGGATCTCGCTCTGCGTATTTTGATGAACAATGCGAGATTCTTCGTCGTCTGCGGCTCCTCAGAATGACAGTCCCAATGAGCGGCCGCAAGCTGTGCGGGCTCGGGGCAGGGAATAATCAGGAAGCCCACTCATGGTGACTGAGGGAGTAGAATCTTGTTGGGTCTTGATCGCCACGCCGCGCGTTACACCTGGACAGCGGTTTGTGTTCTCCTCCTGGTGGAACTGCTGTATCTCATTCGCGAGACTTTGGTTATCTTTGTCGTGGCACTGCTGTTCGCCTACCTGCTCTGGCCACTGGTGAAGGTTCTCGATCGGCGGCTACCGGGGCGGTCAAAGGTGCCCGCGCTCACCCTTGTCTACCTCTCGCTGGTCGGGATTCTGATTGTCATGGGAATTGCGCTTGGCTCCCGTGTCGTCCAGCAGGCGAACGCCCTGGCAGCCAGGCTTCCGGAGCTCCTTGCGAAATTCCAGCCCCCGATCGCGCCCGCCCTTTCACCGTCTGCTCAGCCCCTGAAGATCACGGTCATTTCGACTCTGCAACAGCAACTGGCCAATCATTCGCGAGAGCTCCTGGCACTGCTGCCGAACGCCGCCTTGGGAGTCATCTCGCGCGCCGGAAGCCTCATCTTTCTCGTCCTGGTTCCGATTCTCAGTTTCTTCTTCTTGAAAGATGGGCAGGAGATGCTCCGTTCCGTGCTGGGCATTCTCGCCGCAGGGTCCCGCCGCGACATGGTGGAGAGAATTGCCGCTGACCTGCACGTGCTACTGGCACAATACATGCGGGCGCTGGTGTTGTTGGGAGTCGTGGCCTCTTTGGCTTATGGACTCTTCTTCACGATGGTGGGCGTTCCGTTTGGAATTCTGTTGGCGGCTGTCGCCTTTCCTCTCGAATTCATTCCCATGGTGGGTCCTCTGGCGGGAGCCGTCATCGTCTTGCTGGTGGCGGGCTTGAGCGGCTCCCACCACCTGCTCGCGATCTTCTTGTTCCTTGTCGCCTTCCGCTTTTTTCAGGATTATGTTGTGTCACCGCATTTGCTCAGCGCCGGCATGAAGCTACATCCTTTGCTGGTTATCTTCGGAGTCCTGGCGGGGGCCTCGATCGCCGGCGTAGCCGGCTGCTTTCTTTCGGTTCCGGTGCTCGCTACTTTACGAATCGTTTACCGGCAGTTGCTAACCAAAGCCCCTCCCGTAGTGGTAGCGCCTGACGTTGCTGCCCGTCTGTGAGATGCCTGACTTCCGCTGAACTGGCGCATCGGTCTTTTCCTCTCCAGAAACTCGATCAATGACTCGTTTCGTTGGAATGGATGCATATGTAGCGCCGACCTTTAGGTCGGCAGGTCAGTCGTTTTCCCGTGGTGCTGACCCTTCGCCCGGCTCAGGGCAGGCTCTGAAGGTCAGCGCTGCATCTGCGAACCGTGTTGGTGGGAGTAGACGTGCGTAACTTCCGCGCCAAAAAGGATAATCTGTGCTGAGTAGTAAACCCAAGTGAGAATAATGACGAGGGAGGATGCTGCCCCGTATGCTGAGGCGACGGTGGACTTGGCGAGATACAACCCAATCAGCGCTTTGCCCGTCGTCAAGAGGAGTGACGCGACTGCCGCGCCAATCCACACATCACCCCAGGCAATACCAACGTCGGGTAGATACTTAAAGATCATCGCGAGGAGCAGGGCAATTACACCCAAGGAGAGGAGAAAGTTTACCAATTCCAACATGAATACGGGCCAGGGAATCAGAGGCGCTATGAAAGTTCCCACGGCCCCCAGCGCGGCGCTCACCACGAGGGACACGA
This sequence comes from Terriglobia bacterium, assembly GCA_050018435.1. Classification (GTDB taxonomy): domain Bacteria; phylum Acidobacteriota; class Terriglobia; order UBA7540; family UBA7540; genus Bog-366. The sequence continues at coordinate 1,072 of JBEKAD010000806.1, read as the reverse complement.
GTAACAGGAAACCCAGACCCAGGACGAGGCTGAACGACAAGAAGCGCGCTCGAATCAGGCTCAACCAGACACTTTCTGATCGGCGCTGAACTTTCCAGATCTTATTGAGCGCGTCTTGGAGCTCAACAAACGCGCCTGACGCGCCGACCAGCAGGGTTCCGAGGCCAATGGCGCTCGCAATGATGCCCAGCGCGGGCCGATTCGCGCTCTGGAGGATCGCTTGAATAGCTCTTGCACCCGTCTCACCCACCAAGCCTTGGAGTTGCCGTGCGAATTCACCCTCGGCCGCTTTTTGCCCGAACGCCAGACCCGCCACCGATATCGCGAGGATCAGGACCGGAGCGAGCGAGAAGACGGTGTAAAACGCCAGCGCTGCTCCCATACTCGGGGCATTGTCATCTACCCATGCCGAGCATGCCTCTTTGAACAGCACGTAAGCGGCTTTCAGATTCACCAAAATACCCTTGATGCTCACAAAAGGTCCAGATTCATCCAGCGAATTACCCCCCGGGCAGGCTCACACGAGGCGCCCGGGAACCTTGCCTCATATCATGGTGCAACAAATTCGCGTCAGGAGTCTGCTCAAAATTGCTCAACCTTACATTCACGCGGTGGCCCCCAATTACTTCTTTCCCGGCTTCCCAAACATCGCACTCGTGCCTGTATCCATGTCGAACCATCGGTGATTTCCACGGGCCCCACACTATAGTTCTCCCTCAAAAACCGGGGTGAGCAATATTGAACATACAGGCGTTCGTTTTTGAACAGACAGGTCAGAACCCAGCTTGGTAAGGTATCGCCGTTGTAACGTTTTTCTTAATGCACAACGGCCACTGCGCCGGGAAGGAAACGCCATGTCATTAAAAGAAGAGAGGCCACGAATGGGCACACGGAAAGTTAGCAGGATGTGGTTTATGGCACTCCTACTGGTCGTATTTATGGCCGGGTGCGGTCGCGAGCAGGGAGTCATCATCCCCACGCTGACCGCGATCAGTCCGAATAGGGGCACTCAGGGACAGACCGTGCCCGTCACCCTAACAGGAACGAGTTTCACAACGGGAGCCACGATCAA
>JBEKAD010000805.1:0-3297 GCA_050018435.1 Terriglobia bacterium | reverse complement strand
TCCCATCCTGGGTTGGGTTTTGCCTCACACTACCCATACAGGATTGGGACGGGATGCGCTACCTTTTTCTCCTAAAACAATCGGAAGCTCGTTCTTCGACCCATAAATTCCCCGGAGGAACCTTAACTATTTTCCCTGCCTAATGCTCACTGCTCGCGAGTTCGTCGTGGCTGCAATCCACGATTCAAAATCCGCCAGCGCTCGCTCACACTGCTTCTCTCGCCGCGCGCGGCGGTCGCGCGCAATCGCGCGCGGAAAATCTTCGATGGGTGGCAGCAGGTCAAAGGAAATGTTTGCCGGCTGGTAATTTCCCGAGGCCGCATGCGTAATGTAGTGCACCAGTGACCCCAGCGCCGTAGTGCGTGGCGGCGGGGTGTAGGGCCGAGCGGCGTTCGGCCAAGGGCCAGCGCCGCTGGCCCCTACAACTTCGGTCGCGGCGGCGCCGCCCAGCGCGCGCGCCGCCAGGGCCAGGCCTGCCAGCAGGCCCGTCGCGATGCATTCCACGTAGCCTGCGACGCCGGAAAGTTGGCCCGCCACAAAAACTCGGGGGGCGCTGCGAAAGCTCAAGTCCGGACCGAGCAAGCGGGGCGCGTTAATGTACGTGTTGCGATGGATTTGTCCCAGGCGCAGGAACTCCGCGTTCTCCAGTCCCGGAATCAACCGCAGAATTCGCTTCTGCTCAGGGAATCTCAGGTGGTTCTGAAAGCCCACCAGGTTGTAGCTCGAGAAGCGCAGATTCTCCGGCCGCAATTGCACGACAGCGAAAGGCTGCCGCCCGGTGCGCGGATCGACCAGGCCCACGGGTTTCATGGGGCCGAAGCGCAGCGTGTCGTACCCACGCCGCCCCAGTTCTTCGATGGGAAGACAAGCCTCAAAGAACTTCACATTTTCGAACTCGTGCGCCTGGACGGTCTCCGCGCTCGCCAGCGCCTCGTAGAAGACGCGGTATTCGTCTTCGTTGAACGGGCAGTTGAGGTAGGCTTCTCCCCCTTTGCCGTAGCGGGAGGCGCGGAAGATACGCTCCATGTTCAGGGTCTCCGCATCCACCACCGGGCTGATGGCGTCGTAAAAGGCCAGGTTCTCGGAACCTGTTAAGGATTGGAGTCGTGCGGCCAGGGCGTCGGAGGTGAGAGGTCCGGTGGAGATCAGCGCCAGCTCCTCGTTCGGAATCTCGCGCAGCTCTTCCCGCCGCAGGGTGATGAGCGCATGGCCGGCCACGGCCGCGGTGACCCCCTCGGCAAAGCGCTCGCGATCCACGGCCAACGCTGCTCCCCCCGGCACGGCGCAATCGCCCGCTACCCGCAACAGGATCGAGCCCGCCCGCCGCAACTCCTCTTTCAGCAGCCACGAGGCTGACCCGGGGGCATTCGACTTCAGCGAGTTGCTGCAAACCAGCTCCGCCAGCCGGTCGGTTTTGTGCGCCGGCGTCGGGCAGGTCGGACGCATCTCGTAAAGCGTCACGGCTACGCCGCGCTCGGCCAGTTGCCATGCCGCCTCGCTTCCCGCCAACCCGCCTCCAGCGATCACCACTGGTTTCATTCCGTCCCCATCCTGGCCCCTGTCTCTACCTGGTGGCACAGGCACTCCTGCCTGTGCCTTTGAGGTCATTCGCTCCTAACCTCGACCCTGGTCAGCACCTGTGAGCGATTATAACAGCCGGGTAAGAGAGCCGCCGATGAATCGGGCCATCAGCTCATCGGGCCATCTATAACCAATTCCGCTGGCTTGCGCAGAGCGCAGCTCTGCGATTCGTCGCGTCCATCTACCGCGCTAAAACGCAGAGCTGCGCTCTGCGCAAGCCGGTCAGGGAGCAACTCCCCCAGGGCGTGGTTTGGTTGCGGCCAGAGGCCGCGCTGTGCGCTCTGTGGTGAAATCCTTCTTGGGTTGCGGCGGGCAGCCGCGCTGTGACACTTCCGAAACTGTCACACGCCCCGTAGCGGGGTTCAGTATTGCCGCGCAGACTGGCGCGTATGAGCGGCGCCCCACGTTACTTTGCGGGGTATAATCGCGCCGCTCAGTTCGGCTGCAAGCAGGAGGAAGAATGAACACCTCTTCAAGAAGGTTGCTGTTTTCAAGAAGGTTGCTGTTTTGGACACCGCGCGCTATCTGTATCGCCTTCGCCATTTTTCTGAGCTTGTTTGCGCTCGACGTTTTTGGGGAGGGTTATGGCTTTTGGAAAACCCTTCTGGCGCTCTTGATCCATCTTGTTCCTGTTTACATCGTCTTGGCCGTGCTGGCGATTGCCTGGCGATGGGAGTGGATCGGCGCGCTGGGCTTTGCCGGGCTGGCAATGTGGTACACCAGCATGGTTTGGCGGCACCATGGTTTGCGGCGCCATCCCGATTGGGTGGTGGGCATCGCGGGGCCGCTGTTGGTAATCGCCGTGCTCTTTCTCGTCAATTGGCTGAAACACGATGAGCTGCGCGCCAGGCCATAGCGCCGACGGGGTCATTGTCAACGGGAAGGAGAGCGCGCACGCCCGTCAGCGTTCGTATACCTCGCGCCGGTGCGCAAGGCGCGTGATACTGATAAGCTTCGCCGCGTCGTCGATGATGTAAACCACGCGCCAGTCACCGACCCGGACGCGCCACTGGTCTTTGTAGCCTTTTCTTGCACCCTGCGGGCCGTGGTGTATCGCGCAGAGAGTCCATTTTTCGGACGACACGGGCCAGCACGTTGTCCGGCAACGCTTCCAGTTCTTTCCGCGCCGGAGGCTTGGGGAATAACTACTCACGCAAGCGCCCGCGTTTTACGAGGTCCGCTTTGATCGTTTCCAGCGGTATCCCCTTTTCGTTGCGGCGCGATTCGGAAATCAACCCGTCCCAAAAATCCTCTAGCGCCGCGCCGTATCTTTTCAGGTTGATTTGAACGGCCACCTTGCGGCCCTTCGCATCGGTTACGAACTGGATTCCGGTCATAGCCAGTACTCTCCTTAGGGTCCGGTTCTCACTCTAATTTTGCCGCCTCTCTCTGTCAACCGAATAGTACAACGGAACGTCCTTTGTGTCGGGCTATCGGCGCACCAGCACAGGAATCAGAATGCATGAACCTCCCGTGGTAGAATGGCCACACATCATCTTAGTGATTCCCGCTTTCGGGAGGTACCGATGTGGCGTCGGCCGGTCGTGACCATCCTAATGCTCGTCATAGCAATGATTCTGACGCTGCCCCTGCGGGCGCAACAGAAACCTGTAGCGCCGACCTTCAGGTCGGCATTTGCTTACGTAGCGGCGAGTTTATCCGTCAGCCGACGGACCAATGGCGGCGTAAAGCCGCCGCTACGGCATGCCGACCTCA
>JBEKAD010000804.1:0-3313 GCA_050018435.1 Terriglobia bacterium | reverse complement strand
TGACGCTGTAGGTTTTCGACATGGCGTTGATGGTGATGGTGTGCTCGCGCATGCCGGGAAGAGTCGCCAGCGAGATGTGCCGGAAGCCGTCATAAACCAGATATTGATAAATCTCGTCGGTGATGGCGTAGGCGTTCGTTCGCCGGCACTGCTCGGCAATCAGTTCAAGTTCGTCGCGGGTGAAGACCTTCCCGGTGGGATTGTTGGGGGTGTTCAGAATCACGGCGCGCGTGCGATCGGTGAAGGCGGCGGCAAGCTCCTGCGGGTTGAAGGTCCAATCCGGGGGACGAAGCCGCACGTGGCGCGTCGCCGCGCCGCAAATGATGGCATCCGGGCCATAGTTCTCGTAGAAGGGCTCGAAGACCACCACCTCATCCCCCGGATCGATAATGGCCAGCAAGGAAGCGATCATGGTTTCCGTAGCGCCGCAGCAGACCGTCATCTCCCGCTCGGGGTCGACCTCCAGGCCCGTGTCGTGGCCGAAGCGCTCGGCGACAGCGCGCCGGAATTCGCGCGCTCCCCAGGTGATTTCATATTGGTTAATGTCGGCGCGGATGGCTTGCACCGCGGCTTCCTTCACTTCTTCCGGAGCGGGAAAATCCGGGAACCCCTGGGCGAGGTTCACCGCGTTGTGCTCAAGAGCCAAGCGCGTCATTTCGCGAATCACCGACTCGGTGAACCTCTGGGCCTTCTGGGAGATGGGTGACCGGCGTGCCGGGTTTGCGGTAAAGCCTATGATGTTTTCGCTCATAGAATCACCTCAGTGTCTTGGAGCGTGCCACGATGGCGAGTCGGTTGGCCTACCCAGCCTGTCCAATTTATGCGGTATTGGCGTAACCCAAACCAGCCTCTCCGTGACCTCCGTGGCCAGAAAAGACTCAACACAGAGGCCCCAGAGAGACTCCGTGGCCTCTGTGTTAAGTCTTTCGAGGCACAGAGGACACGGAGGAGCTGCGGGAAGAAGGGAGATTCTTCGCGGCAAACAACGAAGTTGGAAAACAGGTACCACCCAGTGGTAATGAGGCTTCCAATTACACCCAACGGTCAATAACATTATCCCTTGACCTCATTCATTTACAAGGATCTACGAGAGCCTCTTCGAGAAGGCTCAAGTATTATCCTAGCGCTTATGGGGCACTGCCCGCTGTGCCGGGCGGCGCAGGAGGTTGCGCTTGAGGGCACTCCGCAAAGCGCGGAGAGCTGCTCAAAAGTTGGCGGTAAACCTCCGCATAGCGCAACACCAGCTCCACGTACGTCCGCGTGGCCGGAATGGGAATGCTCTCGAGGAACATGCTCGGATCGCGAAAGAGAGATTTCTTGACCCAATCTTTGACGCGGAAATCCCCCGCGTTGTAAGCGGCCAAGGCAAGTTCCGGGTGGCCGTCAAAATCTTTCATCAGCCCGGCGAGATAGGCGCACCCGACCCGCACATTGTAAGTGGGATCGTAAAGCCGCCGCGCGGCGCGGCGCGTGCGCGAAGGGCGGCTGCTCTGGGCCGCAGTTTCCGGCAGAATCTGCATCAGGCCACGGGCATTGGCAACGGAAAGTGCGAGCGCATTGAATGCAGATTCCTGCCGCACCAGCCCCATCACCAGATAAGGATCAAGGTTGTTCAGGCGGGCCTGGCGCTCGATGAGTTTCCAGTACGCCTGGGGATAGAGGAAATCCCAAACTTCCTCCGGCAGGTCGGAGAATTCCATCTGCACATAGGCCGGCGCGGCTTTGAGAGCGCCGAACAGCGCGCCCGTCGCGTCGCTCCGCGCGGCGGATATCTCGGCCAGCATTAGGCGCAGCTCGGCTGGCGGATTGTCCACGGCGAGGGCCGCTTTCAGAAGTTCCTCCTCCAGGCTTTTCAAATGCAAGGCCTGAAGGATCAGCGCCGGCCGGGCGGCGTCACTAGGGACGGTAGCGAGGCACGCAAGCACCTGTGGAACCACCGGCGGCGCCAGCACCGGGATCAGCGCCGCGGCCAGCGGAGCGGCGGCGGAGCCATTCGCGCCCGGAAGGCTTCCCTGCCGCGTGCGAATTGCCGCCAGCCGTGCGGCAGCCTGCGGCGCATAATAGCTGTGTACGAATCGTTTGACCAGCAGCGCGTAGAGCGCTCGCGCCTCGACGAGGGCGCCTTGCTGCTCCTGGATCCGCCCCAACCAATAGAGCGCCGCGGGAGCGCGGGGGGAAACCGGAAACCCCATCAGGTAATTGCTGATCACGTCGGAGGTTTTGGGATCGCCCAAAAGATAATCGCACCACGCCAGCCGCCAACCATCCTCGCGCAGGTGGTCATTTTGCGGGAACAATTCGTAAAGGCGCCGATAGTCGCGCGCTGCTTCCTGCCAATTGAGCTGCCGGTAATAGAACATTCCCGCTGCCGAAAGCGCGTCGGCGTAAGCGGGAGAATAGGCATACGACAATTCAAGCTGCGCGAGGTCTTGGGTAATCGCCAGCGCGTCCGCTTGCTGCACGTGCACCTGGACGAGCAGGGCCAGCCGCTGGGCTTCCAGGTCGGGCGAGGCAAAGTGGGTGAACAACGCCCGCAAGGCATCGGCGCTCCGGCGCAGGCGCACGAGGCACTGCGCCTGTCCCAACTGCCAACGGGGAACCATGGGGCGGGCGGGCTCATCTTTCAGCAACTCGTTGTAGTCTTTCAGGGCGTCGCGATAGCGCCCGGCCTTGAAGAGCGCCTCCACGCGCGTCATCTCACTTTCCTCGTCCGGCACCGGATAAGCAGAACCCAATTGGGTGCGCAGGGCCGGAAGCGCGTCGGCGGCAGCTTTGGCCTGTGCGGAAACCGGGAAGTTGTAATACACATCCTGGAATGCGGCGGCGGCTTCCACGGGTTGATGGGCCTGCAAGCAGGCCTGGCCGAGCAACAGTGCGAGCGCCGGCTGTTTGCGGGTTTCCGGTTCCATCGACAGCGCATCGATGGCCTGCTGCACCTGCTGGGCGTCCCGCAAGGCGCTGGCGCGCAATGCGAGCGCTTGATAGCGCAGGTGGCTGCGGGAAAAGCGCGCGGCGAAATCCCCCAGCACCGCGGCGGCGTCCTTAGGCTGGCTGGACTGGCCGAGCGCCGAGGCTTGATAAAAGACTGCGTAATCCGCCAGCGAGAATCCGCTCTGCGCTGCCTGGGCCAAATCCTGGACAGCCTCGGAATAGCGCTGGCCTTCGTATTCCTGATATCCAACCAGGAAGTAGGCCCAACCGCTCCACTCGGGGTCAGTCTGTGATTGCGCGTAGCTGCGCAGGCGCGGCCAGGTCTCGCGACGAGTGGCGCTCGCCGCGAGGTCGCGAAGGCCCACGGGGAGCAAATCCGCAG
>JBEKAD010000803.1:0-3366 GCA_050018435.1 Terriglobia bacterium | reverse complement strand
CCCAGAATTACCGATTCCGGAAACGCGGCAAGGTCCGCCCGCTGGGCGCGAGCCTGCTCGAGCGCATACTCGATGCGCGTAAAGTTCCCTTCTCGATCGCCATCAATGGCCAGGATTTGGCAGACTGCAATTCGCACCGTCGGAGGTCCCTCCTTGGGCAGAGCGAGCGCCGGGAGCAAGCTTAACAGGAGTGTCACGCCCATTGGAAAGAGCCTATTGAGGAGGTCGAAGCAGCCAAGCTTCGCCAGAATAACCAGCGGGGATGAATCAGTTGCGACGGTCACGCTCCAAGACGGTCGGTGGACCGGCGTTCCTCTTCCAGATCTTCGGAGCTGTATCGCAGGGGTGGGACACCGTGCTTTGCGGCGAAATCCATGAAAGCCGCGAGCGGCGTCAGGCACAGCTCGGAGGCGCGTCCGAGTGAGACCTTATCTTCGCGATAAAGTTCGAGCGCCAGCAATCGGGCGGCTTCCTGGGAGAGGTTCCTCTCCTCTAAATTTGCTGCCTTCAGAAGTGCTGACGGCAACTCTACAGGTACGGTTCCCATGCCTCAAAATTACCCCATTTGTGACGGTTTGTCATGCGATTTCCCTCGGCCCAAGGCCTCAGGTTCCCGGGCGCACGTAATGCTCTGCCACAATCACTATGATTTGATGGCCCTCACGACCCAAGGCGAAAGCCCCGTTGCGGCATCGACAGGATAACCGCCAGGTAAGCCACCGTCACGAAGATATCGCGGTCATAAAGGGACGGGCACCGCAAGCTGGACATGCGGTGAATCTACGGGCGATGATGTGCGGGGGCAATAGTGAGCCCAACTGGCAAGCGCTGTCTAGCGCGAGAAGCCGCAGACCTCGCAGGGCGGGGGGTCCGGGCTGCGCTTGCTTTAGGGCTTCGGCATCCCCATGCCGCGATCCGATCGGGGCGCAATAATGTGGCCCATGGTTTCCCTTGACCCGCCGCGCGCGGGCGCAAGCCGTGGGATCGTGCGGCGCAGGACGCTAGGCCTTGCGCCACTCGGCAAGCTTCTTGCGCACTTTGTCGGCGTTGGTGTCTTGGATTTGCTCGAGGATCTTCAGGGCGGCTTCGGCGTGGTCGATGGCTTGATCGCGCTCGCCCAGCTTATCGAGCGCAGAGCTCAGGTTCCACAGATCGATGCCCTCGCCCCGGCGGTCCCCAATCTCGCGATCGATTTCAAGCGCCTTTTCGTAGAACTCGATGGCGTGACGGGTCTCGCCCAAAGCCGCATAGGCGTTGCCCAGGTTGCCCAGGCTGTTGCCTTCGCCCCGGCGGTCCCCAATCTCGCGCGCAATCACCAAATGCTTCTCGTAGGACTCGATGGCACGGCGGGTCTCGCCCAAATCCGCATAAGCATTGCCCAGGTTGCCGATGGTGTAGCCTTCACCCCGGCGGTCGCCAATCTCGCGGTGGATCTCAAGCGCCTTTTCGTGGAACTCGATGGCGCGGCGGGTCTCGCCCAAAGCCGCGTAGGCCAAGCCCAGGTTCGCCAGCGCCGCGCCCTCGCCCCGGCGGTCCCCAATCTCGTGATCGATCTCAAGCGCCTCTTCGTAGAACTCGATGGCGCGGCGGGTCTCGCCCAAATCCGCGTAGGCCAAGCCCAGGTTGCCTAGGCTGTTGGCTTCGCCCGTGCGGTCGCCAATCTCGCGCGTGATCACCAATTGTTTCTCGTAGAACTCGATGGCACGTCTGGCCTCCCCCAAACTGGCGTAAGCATTTCCCAGGTTACCAACAGCGTTGCCGTCCCCGCGCCGGTCACCGAGTTCGAGCGTGATTGCCAACTGCTTCTCGAACAACTCTATGGCGTGGTGGGTCTCGCCCAAAGCCGCGTAAGCCAAGCCCATGTAGCCTAAGACAATGGCTTCGGCGTGCCGGTCGTTTAGCTTCCTAGCAATCTCCAACGCCTCGGTCCAGTACTTCTGGGCCATGCGAAAGTCTGAAAGTCGATGGTATCTTTCACCCAGGGCACCCAGCACGGCGAGGCGCTTGCGGAGAGTGACGGCATCTCCGCGGCCGCGTGTCTCATTCAGTTCCTGTAACAAGCCACTGAACTCTTCAAGCTGTTTGCGGGTTTCAGTCGCGGGCTGGTTGGGCAGCGATCTGTAGGTCTCCATCAGCCGATCAAGGGCCTTCGCCTCTGCGGCTGGCCCGCCGAAGTGGAAATGCCCGCTGATCCACTGAGTGAAGTCGGGAGCTTGCTTCAGGAGGAGGGTAAGGGACTCGCTTTCGAGCCAAAGGACGATTGGAAAGGGCAGGTCGCGGGCAATGCGCTCCCGGTCAAAGTTCAGGCGAGCGATGAAAGGCGTCCGCCCCTCGCCCAGAAGATTCTCCCGACTGACGGATTGGTAGATCAAGCCGTCAATTCCGGTGAGCATCACCGCCATCCGGGCGCCGTTGAGAAGGCCGTCCAATTGTGTCTTTATCGCCGCGACAAAGTCGCCGGAGTAACTCGAAGAAATGTCGATTTCATTCACCGTCACGCCTTTGGCAGCGGCCTCGGCGGAAACCCGCTGAAGGATTTCCTTCCGCAGTGAGGGCATATTGCAGCGTGCTATGGCGAATGTGGACCCGGAAGCAAGGTCCAAGAAGGCCAGGAGCTTTTGATAAGACTTCTCCGTTGCCTCATCGAGGGCGGCGTTTGGAGCGGCTTCTTTTGATGGCAGACTGAAAGGCATCGATCGGCTCGATCAAAGGATTGACGTCGTGCCAAAGCTCTCCCCCATTGTACTCCAGGATGACGAGGTTCGAGAGAAGTTGCATGGTAGCGTCGTCTTTTTCAATGCTCTTGGTGGCATGAGTGCGAGCAAGTAGTTGGTAATCCGAAGGCTCCAACATGCGCTCGTAGTCCTGTTGAATGGAGCGGGCTGCATCCTCCAGAGCTTCGCTGTCGAGGGCTGCCAAACCGCGCGCCTGCGCACTTTGTACGGCTTCACGAAGCAGGCGAATCAATTGGCGAATCGACCCGCCGCTGCGCCGGACAAATTCCTCCGCCAGGGCAGACGGCTGGGGGAGAACCTTGACGCTTAGACGTCTTTGGATGACCTGAAGCAGGGCGTCAATTCCGGGGCGGTTAGGCTCCGAATTGGATTTACTCGCCCGCAATTTGACGTTGGGAATGATCTGGCGGTTGGTGAAAACATTGGCCAAGTGGCGGCGGGAGTAATAGGTGTCGATTGAAACCGTGTAGACGGCATGACAGGCCATTTCCTGAAGCTGCGAGCCGTGGGCGAAAAAGAGCTCCTCACTCTTCTTAGGGGGCAAGCGGTCAAGATTGTCGAAGACGATCAAGAGCTGATACGGCTTGTTCGCATCACGTAAAGCTTGCGATGCCGCCGTTAGCAGGACGTT
>JBEKAD010000802.1:0-3368 GCA_050018435.1 Terriglobia bacterium | reverse complement strand
CGCAATGGGAAAAGTTCCGGGGGGGGTCCCAACCCCCTGGCGTCCTATTATTGCCACCGGAATTTGATCCGCATGGCAGGTGAGTTTCTTCCTCTGCATTGGTGGATTTTGTTTCAGTTGGTGCAATTGCCGACCTGCACAGCCCGCGCGGCGAAGCGGCTGCTGTCCGGAAGACCTCGTGTCGCCTGGGCCATCGTCTTAGGTCTGATCGACGGCTATCAAGGGGTCGGCGGAAAATGGAAGCACCACGACCAAGAAGCCCAGAGACTTCGGGCCAGAACTTCCAACCCTCTGCCGCCAACCGGCTCGTGAAAGACTTCGAAGGAGTCGGTAAATTGCTTCGGGGAAGGGGAGACGAGTTTTTGGCGCATGACCTGAGCCCACATTTCCATCACTTCAATATTGCGCAGCGAGCCGCAAAAGCGCTATGTTGGCAAGGATTCCCGGAAACATCACGGGCAGGACGATCGGAGAAAAAAGTATGCGGGTGTTAGTGACGGGCGGTGCGGGCTACATCGGGAGTCACACCGCCAAGGCGTTAGCGAAGGCCGGACACGAACCTCTGGTGCTAGACAATCTCAGCGCCGGGCATCGCTGGGCGGTGAAGTGGGGCCCTCTTCTTGACTGGGACCTTGCGGATACGGAAATGCTTCCCCAGTTCCTGGAAAAAGAGCACGTGGAAGCCGTCCTGCACTTTGCCGCGAGTTTGCTGGTAGGCGAATCCATGCAGGAGCCCAGAAAATACTTTTGGAACAACGTCGTCAACACCCTGCGCCTGTTGGATGCCATGCTGGAGGCAGGAGTGAAGCGGATCGTTTTCTCTTCCTCCGCGGCAACCTACGGCAATTCCCAGAAGGTCCCGATTCCGGAGGATCATCCCAAAGAACCGGTGAATCCCTACGGCGAAACCAAGCTGGCGATGGAGCGCGCCCTCCAGTGGTACGGGAATGCTTATGATTTAAGATGGGTCGCGTTGCGATATTTCAATGCGGCGGGAGCGGATCCGGACGGCGAGTTAGGCGAAAGCCACCACCCGGAAGCCCACCTGATTGCCTTGGCCATCCAGGCCGCGCTTGGGCAGCGGCCCCACGTCGAGATCTACGGCACGGATTATCCTACCCCCGACGGCACCGCCATCCGCGACTACATTCACGTCACGGATTTGGCCGACGCCCACGTGCGGGCGCTGGAATACCTTGCCGAGGGCGGCGAAAGCCGCGCGCTAAACCTGGGTACAGGCCAAGGGTACTCGGTGCGCGAAGTCATCAATGCCGTGGGGAAAATATCTCCCCACGAGGTACCCTTTCGCGAGGGGCCGCGCCGTGCGGGCGACCCACCGGTGTTGGTAGCCGATGCGAGCCATGCCGGTAAGGCTCTGGGTTGGAAACCGCAGCATTCCAGACTGGAAGCCATCATTCAGGATGCTTGGAATTGGCATTCGACAGCGAATCGAGAAAAGTAGCCCTCCGGCGCAGTGGCCGTGAGTCCCTGGCGGGAGGAACCGCCTGAAAACTCTCCTCCGATTGGAAGCGCGGGTAGCTCACGGCGGCGCTTACTCTCATCCGGCATGATGACTTACCGGCTAAGGACTGAGCTTGCGCCAATTTTCAGGGTGGCGTCGGCAGGTTACGGAACCTTGTTGGCGAGCGAAGGTTAAGGTGACCCCAGGCTTTTCGTGAACTCCATCACCACCGAATGCCGACCTCCAAACTGGAGCGTAGGTAACTAGTTATGGGTATATACTGGCACGAAGCGAAAGCTTTAATCGAACTTTACCGGGCCCAAGGTCCCCTGGGAAGGACTGCCACGCTTGGTCGGCAAGTTTTCTACACCTATCGTAGTCAGCTAGCGTCATTGCTGAAGGGCCTGGCGGGGGGGGCGGAGTTTATCGCGGCGTTGCCGAAAAAGGGCCTCCCCCCCTCGGCGGATACATTCTTCATGCTTCTGGGGGCGACGGAAGTGGTCAGTTTCGACAACTCGGAATATGAAGGTGCGTCGGTCGTACACGATATGAATGTCCCGCTACCGCAGCAATATCGGGACTCATTCGATTTTGTCTATGACGGTGGCACGCTAGAACACATCTTTAATTTTCCCCAAGCCATCAGGAATTGCATGGACTTGTTGAAGGTGGGGGGAACATTTGTCACTTCAACCCCTGCCAACAATTTTATGGGACACGGTTTTTATCAGTTCAGCCCGGAACTTTTCTTCCGGTTATTCTGTCCAGAAAACGGGTTTCATTTAGGGCGGAGCTTGGCTTATGAATGCGAAATGGGAGGGGCTTGGTATGAAATGGAAGACCCCAAGAACCTCCGCCGACGGGTGGAATTGCTGGCCACAGGGGCGCGGATTCAACTGTGGATTGAGGCCCGAAAAGTGGCAGCCCAACTTGGTGAGTTGCCCTTGTTGCCCCAGCAGAGTGACTATGCCGCCCAGTGGGAGAGTCATGCTACCCAACTAGCCGGAGCGACACCTCTACACAAGTCATTCCGGCAAACCTTGCGAGTTTACGGAGAGGATTATTGCCCTGGTCTGGTCGATTATTTTCGGCGGGTAAGAGATAAGCGGCGGCTCAGATCTTGTCAACGGAGAGGTTTGCGGTCCGACCCCCGGGCCTATAAGCAAATCGCTTGAATGTCCAGCCAAAATGATGGGGGTAGCATTGGGGAATGGCCCACAAAGGCAACCAAATGCGCCGGTTCATGGGGAGGACGAGGGGTACCGTCCTCGAACGTCAGTCCTTCGCCGGCGGCTTTCCGTGGGCGAGAAATTCCCCGGAGTGGAGTGGCTCAGACCACGGGTTCAAAACGCAAAATCGCCTGCGGCCTTTCGCCCGCCCTAAGGGGCGTTATCACATTTACAAGCTCGTGGGTGGCGGTCCGCGCCAGGAGGTACAGTGATGTCGCAAGACGCTAGTCTGCTTCTCGGTGTTGTCATTCCCACTCACCAACGTGCCAACATGCTTTCCAAAGTGTTGGCCGCACTGGCGGTGCAAACCTTTCCTGCCAACCAATTTGAAGTGATCGTCGTGATGGATGGGTCCGACGGGGCAACGGAACTCATGCTGCGGAAAAGCTCTTTTCCTTTCCGCCTATGTTGGTTTACCCAGCCACACCAGGGAGCACCCGCCGCCAGAAATCTCGGTGTCGCGTCAGCAGGGGCGGACGTTCTGGTGTTCATCGACGATGACATCGTGGCAACGCCGGGGTTTCTCCAAGCCCACTACGCGGTTCACCAACAAGAGTCAGGGGTAGTGGTTCTCGGCGCCCTGAAGCCTCCCCCGGATTCCCCCGGCGGGTTTGTCGATGTGGCGGTTGATTGGACCCAGGGATATTTTGACCGATGCTCGAAACCGGATTACCAGG
>JBEKAD010000801.1:0-3379 GCA_050018435.1 Terriglobia bacterium | reverse complement strand
GAGGTAGATGGTATGCGGTAGATGGGAGATCGTAGGTTGTAGGTGGAAGATGGGAGGACCGAGCGCCTTTGCGCCTTATGACTCGCTGTTCCCACCTACCCCGCCCCCCATCCCTCCCATCTACCACCTACCACCTACCACCTACCACGGAAAGGCCACTCGATGAAAACCAGTTTAAAAATCCTGCTCGTTCTGATGATAGGAGCTTTGCCGGCATGGGCAGCGCTGGGCGAGTACGAGGGGTCGGTGAGCTTGGACCAGCGAATTCTTCGCGGTGAAATTCGCGAGGAGGTCCACACGGGCTACAAATTTCACCAGATTATTACTTCTGACGGCGCCGTCATCCGGGAATATGTTTCGCCGGAAGGCAAAGTCTTTGCCATTTCCTGGCATGCCCATTTCATCCCCAATTTGCAGCAGTTGCTGGGATCTTATTTCCCGCGGGTGCAGCAGGCGGCGCAAGCCAAGGTGCAGCGCAGCGGGCCCCTCGTGATCCAGACGGAGGACTTCGTTTACATCAGTAGCGGGCGCATGATGAATTTCCACGGCAGCGCCTACGTGCCCGGCCTTTTGCCCAAGAACGTCACGGCGGAGGTGGTGCGATGAGCAATTGGGTAGAAGCCAGGAGCCAGGAGTCAGGAGTCAGAATAAGGCGACCTCTAGGGGCATCGGTCGGCCGAATTGTTGCTGTCGTGATGGGATTGATCATCCCGATAGAAGCCAGGAGCCAGGAGTCAGGAGTCAGAATAAGGCGGCCCACTTGGGCATTGCTCGGCCGAATTGTTGCTGTCGTGATGGGATTGATCATCCCGATAGAAGCCAGGAGCCAGGAGTCAGGAGTCAGAATAAGGCGGCCCACTTGGGCATCGCTCGGCCGAATTCTCGCTGTCGTGATGGGATTAATCATCTTGGCGGGTTGCGGTGGAGGCAGCACCAGCAGCACCACGACTACGACTCCCACGCCGACGCCGGTGGCCAACCAGATTAGCGTGTTGGTCAACGCCGGATCGGCCAACAATGCCGTGAACGCTGCTTACGTCTCGGTGACCGTCTGTAACCCGGGCAGCACCACCAGTTGCGTTACCATCCCCGACGTGCAAGTGGACACGGGTTCCTCGGGGTTGCGAATCCTCTATTCTTATCAGGGAGTCAGCAGCCTTAACCTCACTCCGGTCACGGGGAACGGCACCCCCGTGGATGAGTGCTACCAGTTTGGTGATGGCACTTACATTTGGGGGCCAGTCATGCAGGCAGACGTTTCGATGGCGGGGGAAACGGCTGCTGGTCTTCCCATCCAGATTATCAATTCCCCCGGGAACGGCGTGGCCGTCCCCAGCGGTTGCAGCCAAGGCAGTGAGACCAACCGCGGCAATACGACTCTGCTCCAGGCGAACGGCATCTTGGGCATTGGCACTGCCCAGCAGGATTGCGGGATCTCCTGCGTTGGAAGCTCGGTCCTGCCCATTTACTGGCTCTGCCCCAGCAGCGGTTGCACCACGGCGTCAGTCCCCACGGCGACGCAGGTTTCGAACCCCGTCGGGTTCTTTAACAGTGACAACAACGGGGTGATGCTCACGATGTCCCAGGTGAGTTCGAGCGGAGCGGCTACGGCCACGGGAACGCTGACCTTTGGAATTGGAACTCAAAGCGACAATGCCCTCGGGAGCGCGAATGTCTACCCACTTGGGCTCTGGCCCTCCGGTGAGTTCGTGGGATCTTACACAATACAAAGTACCTACAATGGTGTTGGGTATCCGGCATTCATCGATTCGGCATCCCCCATCACCGATTTCCTCGACCCCACTACCATTGGAGTTCCCGGTTGTTCGGGAACTTATCCGGGTTTGTACTGTCCAAGCTCGACGACCAGCTTTACCGTTTCAAACATGGGATATGGCGGTACGGCGGCGAATGCTTCAATCTCCATTGGCAACGCCCAGACCTTGCTGAGCAATACCAGTTTTACCGCTTTTAGCAACCTGGCAGGTATTAGCGGGACTGGGGCGGCGAATGACGCTGTGGAATTCGGACTGCCCTTCTTCTATGGTAAGACGGTCTACGTGGGGATTGCAGGAAAGGTCGCGCCGTCCGGCGTTCCCGCTTCTGCCGTCGGGACCGGATACTACGCGTTTTGAAGAACGCAGTAAGCAGTGGGCGGTAGGTAGTGGGCAGTAAGCAGTGGGCGGTAGGCAGTGGGCAGTAGGCAGTGGGCAGTAGGCAGGGGGCAGTAGGCAGTAGGCAGTGGGCAGTAGGCGGTAGGCAGTGGGCAGTAGGCAGTGGGCAGTAGGCAGTGGGCAGTAGGCACTGTCTTCGGATCTATTCGGTGATGGGGGCAGGCGAGACAAAAAAGCAATTGGGGAGGTCCCGAATCGGCGGGGCTTCAGAGTGTGTGTGAAAACGTCCCTTGATGCTAGGAACGCACTGTATTCTCATCGGGCGTGGGCGCAAAGCCTTAAGTGCCGCAGCTTGCTGCCACCGCTATTTGGGCTAGCACCACCGGCCCCAGGCAGGATTCCCGCATTTCGGCAGGATTAGGGAAAACATCTTACTGCCCACTGCCTACTGCCCACTGCCTACTGCCTACTGCCTACTGCCAACTGCTCTTTAGGAAGGTTGATGCGACGCAAAACTACCCTTGTCCTGAATGGCCTCGCGGTTTTGGGGCTGGTCTGCGGGCTTAGCCGGATTTCCTTCACACAATCGCCGAAGCAGGATCGCATTGCCGGGCCGATTGGCGAATCGCCAGCGGTGTGGCTCCAGGGCAACCGCCGTCCCATTTTCCAGCCCGAGAACGACCAGGGTCCGGCGCCGGATTCCCTCAAGCTGGAAAACATCACCCTGATGTTTAAGCCCACGGAGGAGCAGCAGGCCAATCTGACGGCATTGCTCGAACAGCAGCAGGATCGCTCCTCGCCTCTCTATCACCACTGGCTGACGCCGGAGCAGTTCGCGGATAATTTCGGGTTGAGCCCGAGCGATGTGGCCCAGGTCGTCGCCTGGTTGCAGTCGCAGGGATTCACCATAACCCAGACGGCCCGCAGCCGCCTCTGGGTCAGCTTCACCGGCACTGCCGCGCAAGTCGCATCCGCCTTTCACACGGAGATTCACTATTACTCCGTGGGCGGGAAAACGTATTACGCCAACGCGTCGGAGCCTACCGTGCCCGCCGCCCTGGCCGACGTGGTGCTGGGCTTTAACGCGCTTGATAATTACGGTCCCAAACCGCACAGTGTCTTCCACCAAGTAGCGCCGGGCTTTAGCCCGGCAGATGATTTCCGCCAAGTAGCGCCGGGCTTTAGCCCGGCAGATGCCGCCCTAAAGGGCGGCGCTACACCGGCAGATGCCGTCCTAAAGGGCGGCGCTACACCAGAGACGGAGG
>JBEKAD010000800.1:0-3408 GCA_050018435.1 Terriglobia bacterium | reverse complement strand
TTACATGACACTAGCCGCCCTTCGTGTATCGTTGCTCAAAAGGACAGTCCCGAAGCATTATTCCGGCAACCCCACGCAAGCGTGGTGAGAGGTGAGGGCTATTCCTATGCCGATCAGTTTCTCAAAGAGCTACCCGTTGCAACCGAAATTATTGAAGCCAAGTCCAAATCGTCGAAGCAGCTTGGCCAAATCGCGGCTTCCCTGTACGACGCCGCGAACCAGCATTGCCAATTGCAGAGGCAAGCGGCAAGCTTCCCGACTTCGTTCGAGGGCGGACTAACCGAGTACGAGCTTGATTCGGTCGCCAAGTTGTGCACCGCCCGTCCCAGTTCTGCGCAGTTAACTCTTGAACTTGAATCCATCGTTGTTGAGAAGGCGCTTTACGGCTTCGAGGTTCGTTTCGGCTCACAGCAGGATTTTGAGTTTGAGCATCGTGAACACGCAGAGTGCCTGGCTGAGGCGCTTCGATGCCGAAAACGCCGGACGCTCCCCCTCAAAGAAGTCCTGGGATGGCGTTTGCCCGTGAAGCCGGAAGGCTGCTCGGCGCTGCTGAAGATGCTGGAAAAGACGCGAAATCAACTCGACCGCAGAGCCGATACCCTCCGCTCAAGTGAGGACGAGTTGAATGACCTTGTTTATGGCATTTACGGCGTGACATCGATCGAGCGAAGAATCATCGAAGATTTCCTGACCCGCTTTAGCAGCCTTCCTGCTGCCTCGACCCGCCAAGAAGCGGAAGAGGACGAATCCGAGGACGAAGAATAGCAAAAAGCCCACGCACCGCCTTTGCGTCTGCGGCTTGCCCTGCACAAGCCGCGGCCAGCGCAATCCTGAGCGTGGGCCTTTCTCATGCCCAATATCCCGGCGGCAATCGCACGTCGTCAATCTGGATGGGGCACGCGGCTACCGTCGCCTTGCCCAAAGCAAAATTGTTGTAACCCGGCCGCCGCCCCCCGTAAGTCACCCCATTTTCTCCCGAGACGGCGATATACATTTAATTGTATGGTTGGCTGTGGCTTTACTGATATGGTCGCTCGGGTGAGCGAGCAAGCCGAAAGGCCCGAATACGCGACCGTCGTTTGGGAGGGCGACTCCAGGGAGGTTCTCCAGACTTTCCCGGAGGACGTTCGGCAGAACCTGGGATTTCAGCTTGGGCAGTTGCAACAAGGCGAGAGACCCAGCGATTACAGACCGTTGCCTTCGATAGGCGCGGGCGTTTTTGAAGTGCGAGATCAAGATGAAAGAGCATGGTAACGCGTCGTTTTCTTATCGCGGATCAATGACGTGATCTGCATTCTTGACTGCTTCGAGAAGAAAAGCCGGGAAATGCCAAGAAAAGAATTTGAGAAGGCGAAGCAGCGGCTCAAAGCCGTGAAGGCGCGTTGGGCAGAGGAGAAGAAACATGAAAAGCGCGGCTAACAAACCCACGCACGTAACGCATGGGAACGTGCTTGATGATCTTGGTTTTTCGCCGGAGCAGGCAACGGCGCTAAAATTCAAGGCTGAGCTGTATCAGGCCATCCTGAGGTGCGCGAAGAAGTATCCGCCAAAGGACCTGCAAATAATCCTCGGAGAGCCTCAGCCGCGTGTCAGCGAACTGCTCAACGGGAAGATCGCCAACAAGAGCGTCGACAAGCTGCTCCACTATGCAGGACGCCTGGGCCTTGAAGCCAAGGCCAAATTCACGCAGACGCACAAAGAGGTGGTCGAGAAAGAGCTTGCGCTGGCCCACTAATGCCGACGAAACCCCGGCGACGGCACGCGGCCAGCGGGGAGGGGGTAGCCACGGTGTCGCCGCGGCGACCAGTCCTGACAGCGGGATCTTCTCATGCCCGATGCCCCAGCGGCATTCGCCATCGTCAACCTGGATGGGACACGCCGCTACCATCGCCTTGCGTTACCCGCCCAGCATCATAGTCCGAGTGACGGACGGCATCATTTGGCCCATGGCGGAACTTGTCCCGATGTTTTCGATCGGGAGCCATGGGTAAATAGGCAGATGGAATGATTTCTTAAGCCCCGGCAGGGGCGACATCATCTCGTCGGACCGAGCAGGATGCTGATATCGCCACTGCCGTGGCTCACGATCTACTCTGCGCTGTACGGTCCCACGGCTTGCGAAGCTGTGAAAAAATTCCCTGGAAGGGCAAAAGCATTTCGCGCAGAGACGCAAAGCCGCAGAGGCACAAAGAAAACAATGCCGTTGATCTTTCCGAGTCTCTGCGCCTCGGCGTCTCTGCGCGAGATTGTTTATTTTTTCACAGCTTCTTGCGCCGTGGGCCACACGAGTCGTCCGTCGGCTGACGGACTTTCGGATGAGGCCGATGCCGTAAGGTTAACCTGAATCCAGCGTCATGAGCATCAGGCCTCACATCACGTTGCTGTCGCGGGGCAACTCTTCGCCGGGGGCTTGGGCTTCGAGCCAATTGCATCCCTTGTCGGTGAGGAACCACAGATTGCGCGTGGGGGTAGCCTTTTTGCCGATCAACGCGTACTCGCGCATTCCTTCCAAGCGTCTCACCGCATCGTGTTCTTCCACCTGGACCTCGTCGGCAAGGCTACTGATCGTCCGATAGGAATACTGCCCATTGAGGAGCGCCCCGAGAAGTTGCCGGTCCGTACGATCGACGGGAAGGTCCTGAAGGGAAGGCGGAATGCTGCTCCGCGCGGATTCGGGCAGAGGTTCGGTCCGCTGCTCCATTTCCTGTCGAAGCACGGGCTCGGCTTGGCTGGCCTTTTCTTCCGCCTGGACGGCCCGGGTCTTGGCTTCTTGGGATTCCCGCTTGGCCTTTTCCACTTCGGCCACCAGCCGCTTGGCGACGGTCTCCGCGAAGGTTCGGGAGAAGACGGCCACCAGCAGGCAAAAACTGGCAAAAACGAAGAAGTCGAAGGGGATTCCCGAGCCGTAGCGGATGGTCGAGATCTTGTCGACCATGTCGCTGGAAATGGTCTTGAGAAAGAGGGGTACAAGAAGGGAAGCCACCAGCCCCAAGACGAAGCTCCGCGAGCGCTTGGCGTACTCCGGATCATCCTTGTGTAAAAGCAAGTAGTTCGCTGCCCCACCCAGCACTCCCGAGGCGATCATGGCCGCGAGCAAGAGAATTATGTTGTACCTGGTCATTCCTGCTTACCTCCCATTTCAAAGCGCACTTCAACCGGCGCCGGGATATACCTGCTGCCGTGTGGAGTCAATGATTCCACACGCCCGCCGCACTTATCTCATCGGACACTTTATTTCCAAAGATGAAGGAATTTGCGAATCAGGGGGGTAAATTTTGAATTTTGAATTCTGAAGCGAGAAATCGCGACTAGCCGCCGGCAATCGCCCCCACCACCAAGAAAGGCTCGGCACCGGCGGCGACCGCGTCGGGAAGTGGAGCATCCGGCGACTCGTGGGACAAGTCTTCC
>JBEKAD010000799.1:0-2557 GCA_050018435.1 Terriglobia bacterium | reverse complement strand
AAAAAACGCGGGTGCCCGCCGACTTTGCGGATGTCACACTGGGCCCGGGCCCGGTGAATTTTTTCCCCACGGGCAAAGACGTTCGCGTGGTGGGCAAGGCCAAACCGGGAAATCCCGCTGCCTGTGAGGAAATGTTTGTCCCTATGCCGGAAAAGTGAGAGGAGATGAACCCATTCGCTGCGTCAGAAGGTTTTCAATGGCCCGATGACCCGATCACCCGATCACCCGATTCCCTCAGGGTCACGAATCCCACCCCGCTGTAGAGATGAGGCCCCGAAACGGGCGGATTCTGAAAGCCGGTGTAGAACAGCGTGTATCGGCCGCGCCCTTCCGGAATCAGGCCCAGCGGCGTGCGGACGACATCCGCCCAGAAGCCTTTTCCCCTGGGCTGCACCACCAACTGCCTGCCCGGGGCCCAGTGAACGCCGTCGCCCCGGTCCGACCACGTATATCCGATAGTATTTGAATATTCAACATCATTATCATATACCGCAACGTAATATCCATTCTTTAGCCGGGTCACGATAGGATTCTCGGCGAATCGCTTTTCGATATTCACCGGATTGCCCTCGCTCATGCGCTTCCAAGGGCCGGCGAGCGCCGGGGCCTCTGCCAGTCCCACGCGCCAGTGCTCGACGGGCAAGTGTTCGGTATTGGCGCTGCCATAGAAACCCAGCCAGCGCCTTCCCGCCTGGTAAGGAAAGAAGGAATCGGTTCCTTGCAAGCCCTCCCAAGGTTGGGAATGGGCGTCAGGTTCAAGGATGACCCCAACGTCCTCATAAGGACCGCCAATGCCCCCGTAGCCCTTCTGCTTGGAGACCGCCCGCCAAATCCGGCCCTCATAATTGGCGCGCCACTCGGTCTTCGTATTGGGGGCGGCGCGATAGGCAACGTAAATGAGGTCCCATCGCCCCTCCGCGGTGTTGTAAACGGGCATCGGTCCCCAGAGGGCAGCGCGCGGGTCCTTGCCAGTGAAATCATCGCTCGACGCGAACAAGGTGGAAACACGCTTCCAATGGATCCGGTCGGGGCTGGTCCAATGCCCGATATTCGTCGTCACCCCCAGCGGGACCCCCAACATTTCGGTTGTAACGAGGTGATAAGTCCCCTTGATTTTGATAACCCGGCCACCTTCGAACCCGTATCCGCAGTCCTCCGCACCCGGAGAGGTCCTGCCGATGACCGGCGAAGGATATTGCTCGACCAGCGCGAACGCGGGCTCATAAGTCTTGGCCGGAGGAGCAACATCCTGCGCAATTATTCCGGCGTAGAAAAAGGTGAGCGCCAGCAGTGCGCCGGCAATTGCGAGCGGGCACGAATGATGTCTGAACATGCGGATGTCTCTTGCCGCCGTTGGTGATGGGGCGGGCCGTGCGGCTGCCGAGAGTTGCCCGCGCTGTTACGGGGAGAACGGTGCTGGCCCCTAAGCGTCCCGCGCCAGCTTCCCTTCCGAGCGCGCCACGAAGGTGGCGGCCACCATGTCTCCGGTGACGTTAACCACCGTGCGGCACATGTCGAGCACGCGATCGACGCCCACCACCATGGCGATTCCCTCCCCCGGTATCCCCACGGCTTCCAGCACCAGGATGAGAACTTGAATGGCCCCGCTGGGGACGCCCGCGGCTCCCATCGACATCAGAATGGCTGTCACCATCACCACGATCTGTGATGAGAGGCTCAGATTGATTCCGAACACCTGGGCAATGAAGAGGACGGTGACGCCTTCGAACAGCGCCGTGCCGTTCATGCACATGGTCGCTCCCAGCGGCACGACGAAGCCGCAGACTTCCCGCGGCAATCCCAGCGAATCTTCACAAACTTCCAGCGTGGTGGGGAGTGTGGCATTCGAGGAACTGGTGGAGAAGGCCGTCAAAATCGCCGTCCAGGCGCGGCGGAAGAAATTCCAAGGCGACCAGCCCGTGAACACCTTGATCAGCACCGGATAAACGCCGAATTCAAAAATGGCCAGCCCCGCGACCACCGTCAGGATGTACCAGCCCAGCCGCTCCAACAGATCCAGTCCGAACCTCGCCGCTACCGTGAAGAGCAAAGCGAAGACCCCGTAAGGCGCCAGCTTCATCACCAAGTCGATGATGACAATCATGACGTCGCCCAGCCCCCGCAGGGCTTCCACCAGGGCCTTGGTGCGGTCTGTCGGCAGCAACGCCAGCGCCACTCCGAAAGCCAGGGAGAAGAAAATCACGCCCAGCATGTCGCCCTGGGCAGCGGCCCCCAGAGGATTACGCGGCACCACGTTGACCAGCGTTTGGATTCCAAATTGGCCGCGCTGGAGGGCCTCCTTGGACGGGCTTGCGTCCTGGTGATAAGTCGCCAGCAGGCGTTGGCGGGCTTCTGGCGATAGTCCTACGCCGGGCCGCATCAGGTTCACCATGCTCAGCCCCAGCACCGCGGCGAGGGTGGTGACCATGAAGAAGAAGAGCATGGTCTTCAGCCCCACGCGGCCCAGCTTGTGCAGGTTGCCCAACCCCGACACGCCCAGGCTCAAACGCGAAAAGACCAGCGGGATCACCACCATGATCAGAGCGCGCAACCACAT
>JBEKAD010000798.1:0-3417 GCA_050018435.1 Terriglobia bacterium | reverse complement strand
CGACATCCATCTTCCCCGGGCACTCCCTCACCGGGGAGCACACGTAGTCACTAGGAAGAAGCTAACCGAACAGCGCCTAAAGGCTTGAAACTGCTAATCCAGCCTGCCAATCTACCCCTCGCAAGGTGGCTGAACATCCGTTTCAAAAACCAAATCTACACAAAAGAAGTTACGCTACCAGAGGAAATGTGGTTAGAGGCGAGGGTGGTCTCATTTCGACCTTTCCGGTCGCCACATTTTGTAGCCTCTAACATCTGTAGATTTCTCTTGACTTTCATAGCGTAGGTTGATATACGAGTGACGAGTGACGAGCGAGGAGCCAGGAGCCAGGAGGCGGGAAACGAAGGGCAGTAGGCAGCGAGTGCCTTTTGCGAGCCCCGGCGCCAGGCTTCGAAGGACAACAAATTGCTGCTCATGCAAAGGATGGAAGATTCCAGCCTGCGCCAATTGTGGCGGCTCACTATGGTGCGGATCAAGGTCAGGACTCCTCAATCCTCAATCGCAAATCGTCAATCGACAATCGACAATCATCAAGGGGCGGTGACCCTTAGAGATGTTAAAAATGAAGATCGACCCGGCTATGTGTATGAAAACACAGGCGATGGTGACAAAATGTCTAGTGAAAAACACGGCTTTTTACACGAAAATGCACCAATTGCGCCATAATCGACGACAATCGAAGGGACTTCTTGGCCGAAATGCACAGATTACGCGATAAATCGGGGCGAAGTGGCGCCGGTCTTTAGAGCCAACCCTGAGTTGGGCGAAGGGTCGGCACGTGCTGAACTCCCGACCAGGTCGGGACGGGTGCCGTTCAGCGCTACAAAATACCGCGGCTTGCCATGATGTGCCGGAAACAAAAGGGGTTAGCGATGAATAGCGCGAAGCCTGCGAAAATCTATGTCATTGAAAATAAAATGGTTAGTTTATTCCGGGGTTGCCAAGGTAACAAAAAAAAGGGGGCCCCAAAATATACGAGCGAAGCCTGAAGATTATTGAAAATAAACGGAGAAAAAATGCCCGTTTTATGCCTTGCCATTATGTTATTGAAAATAAGCTAGTTATAGTCTTCTTGCCATTATGTTGATGAAAATAAAGGGAGTTGTTGAAAATTAAGGGGAAGAGGAAGGAAGAAACCATCGCTCTGGATGAGTGCTTGGAAAAACGGGTTGCGCGATAATCGGGAGGAAGGCAGCATGTTATCAAAAGAAAATGGGCTTCTCGCGCTATTCACTCCGGGGCGGCCCTCGATTCGCCTATGCAGGGATTCGCTCGGGGAGCGGTCGGTCGGTACCGTCCCCTCAGGCGTTCACGTTCAGAATCCGCCGGACGCGGTCGCAGTTTTCCTTCACCTCGTCCTTAAAGCGGGGAAACATGCCCACGATGACGCAATCCTGCGGCTTGATGTTGTCGAAGGCATCCTTAAAAGCCTTGTCCACCGTTTCCGGCGATCGCGCCAAGCGGCCGGCGGCGAGGATTTTGAACAGGAAGCAGGTCTTGGAGGTTTTGTGCGCCACTTGGTAGGCGTGGGGAGGATCGGTCTCAAGATAAAGTTCCGAAGCGGGCACGGGCAGCACGCCCAGCAGCTTGCGTATTTCCTCCGGGGTGCGCGTGCGATTGTAGGCGCACAGCAAGTAGAAATCCACGTCCCATCCGCGCTCTTCCACGAATTCGACGACTTCCGGCTTGTGCGTTCCGATCCCCACCCGAACCCCGGCTTGGCGCAGTTTTTTGGTGTACTCCTGCACCTGGTCCATCTGGCCGGAGCGGAAAAGGCGGTCGGTGATTTCCCCGTGATGGTAGAGCGCGCTCGCTCCACTGATCCGCACCGTTTCCTCCACGCTGCGCTTATTGGTATCCACGGCGATCAAGTGCATCTTTCCACCCTTGGCGCGGAACAGATCCAGGTCCGACAAGGCTCTTTCGTGGTGGGAATACTGATAGGCATTGATGCCGTTCTCCTGGCACTGGAGAAGCGTTTGGCAGACGCGGTCAGAGGTGTTCCAATCCACCATCAATTGGTCGAGCAGCTTGTTGAAGTGGGAGAACCCGTAAAACTGGTTGCTGCCCATCACCAAGCGGCTGATTTCCACGTCGCCGAAGCGGACCTTGGGAAGCGAAGCCGCGGGCAGCGCCTGCGCTCCAGCCAAGGGGCCCACCGCAATTGTCGCTGCCAAACCGGCAGAGGACTTAAGGAAGTTTCGTCGGCTGCTCATGAATTCTGCACCTCGCTGAGCGTGTGGACAAACCGCTGTGAGCCAACTTCCACAGGCTGCTCAAGATGCTCAACTGCGTTGCAAGAAAGGAGCCAAATCGGATGCGCGCGCACGCGGCCGGGGATTTCGGACAAAAAGTGAATGCACGGCAACAGATTTGGCGGATCTTCGGTGCGCACGCGCCAAAGAAGGCCGGTGAATCCCTATCGGCCCTCCCGGCACCGGTACGGCACGGCGGAAGCTGCGTTTCCTCGCTGCGGGCGAAGATTTCTCGTCAGCGAGGGGAAGGGACGGGCTTTGCGGTGTGCGGAAAGACTCGTAGGCACTGTCATTCTGAGCATTCATGGCCGAAAAGTCGGCCACCCATAACATGCATGACATAAACGACTTAGCCGTTTATGTCATGCAGAGCATCGATAGCCGAAGGGCGGCTATCGGTGATGTCAGAAACGGGGCGTCGCGGGGTAAGCCCGAGTGGAGGTTTTTCGTGCCCTGCAAGGGCACAAGATAGTAGCCGGGGTAACGCCCACATCGGCGCTAAGGCAAGCACGCTTGGCGTATGCTTAGCCATGGTAGTGGCGACATCATCTGGCCCACGGCGACAGCCGTGGGGAAAAAGCGAAATGGAAATTGTTCTCAAGCCCCGGCAGGGGCGGCATAATCACGACGGCCCTGGCAGGCTACTGATGTCGCCACTACCGTGGCTCACGCGCTGCTGTGAGGCCCGATCTCACGGCTTCCGCCGTGGGCCACATGATGTCGCCACTGCCGTGGCTCAGCACGAACCAGGCCTGCTTACCTTAGCGCTTATGGGCCGTTGGCCGGGGCCGGGATGGATCGCCCCTTCGGGGCTCAGCGTGTAGCGCAGCGCGGCAGAGCCGCAAAAGAAAGTCAAAATGCAAAACGCAAAGGGCAAAAGTCAAAGCCGGGTGTGTCGCTGAGAGTTTGTGACCTTTTTAAATTCGCGCATAAGTCTGGATTGAAAACAAAAGACTTAAGCACCCCAAAATGGCCTACAAATCAAAAAAGTCACAAACTCTGAGCGGAGGAGCGCGAGAAAACCAAAAGGCAAAGCGGGTAGAAACGCCTTGCGGCCTATCTCGACGGCCTGGCGCAAGTCGCAGGGCATGCTGACCGGGAAGAGCCGTTCAAGGCTTATTGCACGGGCTTGCTGCTTCCCGGGGAGCGCAAGAGTGTGGAA
>JBEKAD010000797.1:0-3448 GCA_050018435.1 Terriglobia bacterium | reverse complement strand
CAGGTCAATCTGCCGTATAATCTTCTCATCTCCAGGCAGGAGGCCAATATGAGATGTAAGGCCTTACGTCATGGGTTCCCCTTGGTCGTCGTCGGGTTTCTCATGCTCCCCACAATTCTGTTCGCCCAAAAGGGTCTTTCCCACGTGCGAGTGGTGCGGCTGAGCTACGTGCGCGGCACCGTGGGCGTGAAACGGCCTGCTTCCACCGAATGGGCGAAGGCGCTGGTGAACATCCCCATCCAGGAAGGCTTTGAGATTTCGACTGCCGCCGACAGTTATGCCGAGGTGGAATTCGAAAACGGCTCGACGGCGCGGCTGGGTGAATTCTCCAAAGTGAACTTTGACCAACTGGCGATGGATGAAAATGGCAACAAGCTTAATCGCCTGACGTTTGAACAAGGGTACGCGACTTTTCATCTTTTGCCTGAACACCACGATGCGTACAGCGTGAGGATGGCGGAAACGACACTGACTCCGAACGGCAAGAGCGAATTCCGCACGGACCTTGAGCACGGCCGGGTGCGGGTGGAAGTCTTCTCAGGCTCCATCGAGGTGGTGGCGTCCTCGCGGACGGTGAAGCTGGGCAAAGACAGAGTTCTGGAATTCGACCCGGAGGCCACGGAAGTAGCCTTGAACGCCAAGCAAGGAATCGTCAAAGATTCCTGGGACAAGTGGACCTCGGCGCGCGATACCCAAGCGCAACTTTCGCTCACGGACCAAGGAGTATCGGCGCGGGGCCCGCTTTATGGCTGGAGCGATCTCAATGCCTACGGCGAATGGGGATTCTTCCCCGGTTTCGGCTATGGCTGGTCGCCTTTCGTGTCGGCGGGCTGGTCGCCCTACAGCATGGGGATGTGGAACTGGTACCCGGGCATGGGCTACACGTGGATTTCCGGCGAGCCCTGGGGCTGGATGCCTTATCACTACGGCAATTGGAATTTCTCCCCCGGCTTCGGCTGGTTTTGGATGCCGGGCAGCTTTGGGGCTTGGTCCCCGGCATTGGTCAGTTGGTATGCGGGGCCGGGATGGATTGGCTGGGCGCCACGGGGAGTGGTGGGCGCGGCGGGACAAAGTATTGTGACCAGCGTCCCGGGCGGTGTGGTGCAGAATGGGCTGATGATTGGTCCCCAGAATGTGAACCATGTGCCGGTGACAGCAGGAACCAGGATCAGGCGCATGCCTTTCCAACCGGGCGCGGGAGCGATGCTTTCCGGGGCGCCGCTGTCCGCGAGTGCGGAAGCGTTATTCACGCCGCATGCCGGTGCCACGCACACGTCGGCGCCGGCTTCGATTCTGATGGGAGGCGACGCGGAGAGAGAGCTTGCATTGCAAGCAGGGCACTCAGCCCACCAGCCGCTGCGAGCGCGCTTGGGAACAACCTTGGGCGGGCATCATGCCGTGGGTGGCGCTGTCGGTGAATTCCGCGGCGATGCCTTCAGCGGTACACACGGAGCGCACGGGTCAAAAGGAATGAATGGGTCCCAAGGCCCCACTTTCTCGGGCAGCGCCGGTACGGGTGGACCAACCCTATTGCCCCACGGACACCAAGCCTCAACTTCCCCCCAGGGTGGCGGGGGCCAAATGACGCCGAGTGGGGGCGGCGGAGGTGGCAATGCGGGCAGCGCAACACACACCGCAGGCACCGGGGGTGGCGGGCATAGTGCCAGCTCGGGAGGTGGGCATCACTAACGGCCGGTTAGGCCCGTCTATCTGTAATACTCATACCGCTCGTTCACCTTGGGGGCTCTTATCCCCGTCTTCCCGCCGCTTGCACGCGTGGCTCAGCGTGATTCCAAGTAACATTGTGTCCGGTCGGTATGTTCCTGAAAAAGAGCTTCAAGGTGGCAACTATTTCATGATATGGTTCGTCAATAGATATGTAAAGTTGATGTAAGATGCCCGCAGGAGGCCGACCGTGAGATACGATCGTATACGACGTGTACTCGTGGTTGTGGTCGCGGGGCTGCTGTTCCCACCGGCAGCTCTCTTTCCCCAACAGAGTCCTAACCAAGCCCCCAAACCGCGGCTGAGTTTCGTAAGCGGCGATGTGACGTTGCAGCGTCCAGGTGCATCCGAAGAGATTCCCGCCCGGGTGAACATGCCCATCGAGGAAGGCCTTGAGGTGTCGACATCGGGTGACAGTTCTGCGAGCGTGGAGCTAGAGAACGGCTCCATGATTCGCCTGAGCGAACTCACCAAAGCTAACTTCACGCAATTAAACAAGGATGCGGACGGAAACAAACAGCTTGTCCTCACGTTGCAACAGGGATATGCCAGTTTTCGGATCATCCCTGAGCATGAGGATATCTACAAGGTGAAGATTGCTGACGCCACCTTGGCCCCCTACGGCAAAACCGAATTCCAGACGGCTTTCAAATCGGGAATGGTGGAGGTGCGCGTGTTGACGGGTGCCCTTTCGGTTTCGGCGCACTCCAGCTCCCTCACTCTGGGAAAGGGAAAGTCGATGGTGTACCAACCGTCGGCGGCTGATGGCGTTGCGAAATCGCACGCGCGGGTGGTTCGCCTGAGCTACTTAAGTGGCACGGTGATGGTCAAGCGGCCGGGTTCGGCGGAAGAGGCACCGGCGATGGTGAACACGCCCATCCAGGAGGGCTTCGAGCTCTCCACTTCCGGCGGCAGTTACGCCGAAGTGGAATTTGAGAACGGTTCCACCGCACGCCTAGGCGAGCGCTCCAAACTGCTTTTCCATCAATTGGCGTTGGACGCCAACGGCAACAAGCTGAACGGCCTGACGTTTGAGCAGGGATATGCCACTTTCCACTTTGTGCCCGAGCGCAACTCTCGGTCCTCGGCCAATAAACTTGGAAGAGATGGCACTATCCATTTTCAGCCCACGTCCAGTGACGTTTATCACGTCAAGATTGCCGATGCGACGGTGACGGCAGAGGGCAAGTGCGAATTCCGCACGGACCTGGACCAGGACCGCTTGCGCGTGGAAGTTCTCAATGGCTCGGTAGATGTCGCCACGCCCACCCTGTCTTCCAAACTCGGCGAAGGCAAAGTCCTGGAACATAAGTCCGACAGCGTTGAGTTGGCTTTTAACACTCAGAAAGGGATTGTCAAGGACGCTTGGGATCAGTGGACGCAGGCACGGGATCGGCAGGGGCTGCTTACGGCAAAAGACGAGCCCGTCCATCCGATGGGACCGAGCTACGGCTGGAGTGACCTTAATACCTTTGGCGAATGGGTTGAGCTTCCCGGTCGTAGATTCGGCTGGTCGCCCTACGCACGGGCAGGTTGGTCGCCCTACACCAGTGGCCGGTGGGCATGGTACCCGGGATTCGGCTGGACGTGGATTTCCGGCGAACCCTGGGGCTGGGTGACTGACCACTGCGGTCTATGGGACTTCGACGCTAGCTTCGGCTGGTATTGGATGAGCCCCATGTTCGGTTGCGGATTGTGGGAGCCTTCCATGGTCAATTGGTAC
>JBEKAD010000796.1:0-3591 GCA_050018435.1 Terriglobia bacterium | reverse complement strand
GCCATCTTAAACTCCTTTTTTGGCGTGGTGGAATGCTGAATCCCCCGGGGGAGTGTCTGTGTGAAAACCCTGATCCGTAGCGGCGGTCTCTGACCGCCGACCCTAAAGATTAACTACCTCGGCGCTCGGAGATCGCCGCCACAGCACGTGGGGCGAGGTTTTCACACAGACTCCTACAGCCGCCCGTGTTGGATACGCGGCAACGTCATGAAGATCTTCTCCAAGGGCACGGGATTCAAGTAAGGCTTCCCATGATGGAAGTCGTCGATATTCTGCATGAACTTTAGAACCACGTCCGTCCCATCGATCATGTAAACGTTGATCCGGTAGAGCACGCCGAGGTCGGAGGGATCATCGATGATCTCGGAAAACTTTGTGGCCGTGGCGATCGACATCCGCTGCGCTTCGCGGAACATTTCCAGACTGTGATCCAATTTCTGCACGAATTCCGCAGGGTCCCCTGCCCGCGCCCGGAACGCCGCATCGAACTCGAGATAGGCCTTGTCCAGGGCGACCAGGTTGTCCAGGTGCATGGCGTAAGCTTCCGTCTTGTTCCGGAGGTAATCCAGTTCGGCGCGGCTACCCGGCGCCGCCACCTTTTCGGCCTGTTCAAAATGGGATAATGCCTGGCGAAGCAGATTCGCAGAATGGGTATAGTAAATAGGTTCATCGCGAGCGCGGTCGAGAAAGCCTGCCCAACTTTCGAAAGTCGGTCCGTCATAAGGGTTCCCCTGTTCCGAGTAACGCCGGATGATGCCGATTTCGCGGGGCAGGCCGCAGCAAGGGAAATTCCCCCGGCCAGTCCAGCCTAGATATTCTTCGTTCTCTTCCAGGGTCTGATACGCCTTCAGCGCTTCCGGCGCGGCGGCTTCCCCAAAGATGCGGCGAGTGTAGGCGCGATAGAACTCGTCCGGCGTCAGATGGGGCTTCCAACCTCCTTCGGCCATGAACCTCTCGTTCTGCTCCATGCCGCGCGCGCGATTCACTTGCGTCGCATGCCCCGTCACACCATTTTCCAAAGCGCCTTCAAACGTACGGTCCTGGTAATACATGTTCACGCTGAACTGCATGCCCAACATGCTGCCATCGTCGTCGGAGCGCGTGATCACGGTGCGTTCGCGCTCGCCCATGCCCCCGTAATCGCCCATGGGAACTCCCATGGGCGTCCAAATGCCGCGGGAAATCATGTCGGTAAGGGGCACGTTCTTGGGAAACATCTTGTCGATCAGCGGGTAGACGAACCCGCGACCGAAGGCGCCGATGCCCACTTGCGCTTGGGGGTTGATGCGGTCCCGCGCCTCCAGCGCGCTGCGAATCAGTTCCAATGAACCGACGTCGGAATCCACCACCCGGTCGGCGTTGTGCTCATAACCGTTGGCGTAGGCCTTCCAGTGCAGGACCTCGTCGGTGAAAAGCTTGGGCCGCTCGCGCAAAGTGTAGGCGCGGCTTCGGGGGTCGTCGCACACGGGGTAAAGCTCCGGGAACCAAAGAAAGTAACCCTGGGCGCCGGGATAAGTGGCAAAAAGGCTGCGCAGGCGGCCCTCGTTGATTTCGTGCGCGACGGGATCGTCCGGGCACATGTAAGCTCCTCCCAGAATCGGCTGAAAAGGAAGGTCACCCGCGCGATTGCCCGCGAAGCGCCCCAGGTTGGGCGGGACGCTGACCGGATCGATCGCCAGCC
Source organism: Terriglobia bacterium (assembly GCA_050018435.1). GTDB lineage: Bacteria > Acidobacteriota > Terriglobia > UBA7540 > UBA7540 > Bog-366. The sequence continues at coordinate 1,910 of JBEKAD010000796.1, read as the reverse complement.
AAGTGTCGATGTGGCGTGTCTTGGCATAAGCGATGACGGCTCGCAGCATGTCCTGCGCCTTGCTGGACGCCTGCTCGGGCGTTTCAACGTCCTGCAACTCGGGTGGGGCAATGCGCGGGTATTTGAAATGTTCGCGGCCCACGGTCATGTCCTTGACCAGAAACGAGCCCTGCGATTCCCGCCATAGCATGTAGCCACTTTCCTTCACCGAAGCGTCACCCAGGAAGTTCTTCTCGCCGCGATATTCGTAAGTCAGCCAGGGAGTGTTGGGGAACCAGAACACCTGGAGATAGTTCATCCGCATCTTGGCCATCTGGTCGATGGTTCTCTGCCAGTCCGCCAGCGACCACATCGTCTGGTTGGGATAACAATTATCGACATGCACACCGCGTCGGCGAAAAGCGGGTTCGACGCGATCGTCCAGCGCCGGCAGCGCCACCTCGGCGCGTTTCTCCGGCAGGATGTCTTTGGTCAGCAGGAAAACGAACCCCAAGCGCTCCAGGAAATCATAGCCGGCGTACATGGTCGCGGCCTCATCGTTCCCACCCATGACCAGCGCGGGCCGCCCCTGGAGGGAGATGCGGCGCAGAACGTAACCTTCCGGTTTTAGTCCGCCAAAGTTGATCTGCCCGCGATGGGCCGCGTCGCCTAACAGTTCGTTCCCCTCGGGCCCGCCGACCAGCAAAAGACTCAGGCCCTTCGCTTGCCGACTCACGTCGGCCGCGGTGATCAACGCCAGCTTCGCGCCGGATAGCATTTCGATGTAACGCTGCAACTCGCCGGCCACGAATCGATCGGAGGGACTGGCGTGGTTACCCACCACGATGAGCGAAGCCGCTTGGCCGTTGGCGGCGATCATCGCGTTCAGGCTTTTCGGCGGCGCCGCCTTCACCGATGTATTGAGCATTCCCGCGAGCACGCATAGGATACAGAGCTCGACGACGCGGCAGGAGCATCGCGAAACGCGGATTTTCGCTCCCGTATTCCAATGCGTCCGCGAAAAGACCATAAGTGCACGCACACTTCTAAAGCAGTCCAAAAAACTGTCCATACTCACCTCCTGAGGCATTACGCCACGAAAGCGCCAAAAGCCTAACCCTTGCTGACCATGATGTCAAAAGGCTTCAGTGGAATAGTTTTTCGCAAGTGTGGGTCTCTGCCACGCCAACAGATTCGGGGCAATCTGATAAACTGGGTGCTTATTGATTCTATGACTCAGAACCTTTTGCTCCCGGCGGCGATAATTTTCGACATGGATGGCGTGCTGGTGGACAGCAACCCTTTCCATCTTCGCAAGTGGATTGATCTCTTCCAGGCGCACGGCATTCCCTTCAACGAGCAGGAACTCCCCAAGATTGTCCTGGGACCTCCCAATGATGTGACTTTTCGCCGTTATTTGGGCGAGGACCTCACATGCGAGCAACTCGCCGAGCTCGGTGAAGAGCTGGAGGCAAACTTCCGCCGGGAGATCGGTACCCATGCCCGCGCGTTTCCCGGGGTGCAGCGTTTTATCGAGGAATGCCACGCGCAGGGAATCGCCATGGCCGTGGCTTCCGCCGCCATCGCCAAGAACGTGAACTTCCTCATCTCAGCCCTCGGCCTGCGGGAATACTTCCGCGAGGTGTTGGCGGTCGACGAGATCTCCCACCCCAAGCCAGACCCTGAGATCTACCTGAAGACAGCCGACAAGCTGGGGGCAAATCCCGCCGCCTGCGCGGTCTTCGAAGATTCCTTCGTCGGCATCGAAGCCGCCAAACGCGCCGGAATGAAATGCGTCGCCATTGCCTCCACCTTCTCGGCGGAGGATCTCCGTCGCGAAACGCAGGCCGATCTGATTGTTCCCACCTTCGAAGCGGTCTCACTCCAAACGCTGCACCGTCTTTTCAATGGGACTACCGTAAAACCCCTTT
>JBEKAD010000795.1:0-2669 GCA_050018435.1 Terriglobia bacterium | reverse complement strand
CTTTCACACCGCCTCAAGTTGGGTAAGCGATCGTTTTCAATGTTGCCCTCGGAAATGAGGTGCCAAAAGGTTCCTTCTCTTCCGTCGCCACGCCGCTGCGGATTGAGGAGCCCGCATCGCTTCCCCTGAAATTGCGGTTCGGATACAACAAAATCTTGACGGAAGAATCTGTACACGGCTTCGACGTAAGTATTCCAATCGCCTCCATAGTCCGGAAGGCACACAAGTGGAGGGAGCCAAGCAGCCATGGCTACGCCTGTGCCTCCCTTGGTGCCCAGCGGAACAGGTTGACCTTTTCTTCGCGCAGAAGAGTCGTTTTTGTCAGGCTGTACCCCGACCGCTCTCGCATCAGCCCCACCATTGCGACCTTCGCCACACTGGTTGCCAAATGGCGGTTGGCGTAACCGATTGCCCCTGTCAGCAGGTCAGCGAGTTGGATTTGTTCGACTTCGTGCGATCTCACCGTCTGGACTTTGGTGATGATCTTGTGGTCGAAGTCGTACATGTCGTTACAGAGGACATCATGCAGTTTGCGGATTCTGTCGGCGCTGTGCGTGTCCTTGATGTCGAGGTAAATCCGATATTCGGCATGAGGGTCGAGCAAGACCTTTAACATGTCGAAATATATCTTGTAGTACCAAGTATCGTGCGTTTGACCGAAAGCTTCGTGCTGGAGCTTGCTTTTTTCGGCGACAATCAAGGCGCGGAAGTGCAAGTCATCGTCGTCAAAGAAATAATCCAACAATTCCATGTAGAACGTCTGTTTTGCGGGTGAAACCTTCGTCCATTTCGCCTCAAAGTTCGGCGCCAAGTGGTGTTTTGTTTTTATTTCGCGAATTCGCCAAGAAATCTCTCGTGTTTTCTCTAGCGGGCACCACACCGCCCCTAGAACCATTACAGGTTGCCGGTCATGCTCCAAGTGGCAGCTTTCATCGCTGTAGATATTGAAGGTTAGGCTCATGAATCCCGTCCTGTGAGCTTTTCTGCACCACCCAGTACCTCAACTCTCTGCTTGCTGATCCCAAGATTCAGCGAAACAACCGGCCAAAGCTCCGCGCCCTTCCTTTGAAAGGGGTTACACACGCGGGTCATCGCCCGGGGAGTTGAGGCCGGCCGGCGTTCAGCCACGCCGTGTACCAATAGGAGCCGGCGTCGTGCGCCGCCGCATTGATCTCATGAACCACGGTCGGCCCTACCTGGTTGTAGAAGCGGTCGTAATATTCGTCGTTATAATCCGTCAAGCTTTCCCGGGCGCGCAAATCGGACCAGATGATGAGATCTACCCAGATGTTGGACGCCAGGCAGGTTTGAAAAGCATATTCCGTCGGATCGTCGATCTTCTCGGCGCTTTCAGGGTGCATGACGAAGAACTTCGAGTAGCGATCCAACAAGTGGATATCAAACCGGGCTGAGAGGCCGTTTTGCAGGGTCAACTGGCCATCGAAATTCTGCGTGGTGTGCAGAGGGTCATGGGCATCCGCCACGTAGTGCGCCAGCGCGGCAGCATCCAACTTCACTTCTTCCCAATTCCCGGCCTTCATTGCCTTGGTGAGGCGCAGACTGAATTCGCCGATCTGCCAGGGCAGCATGCCATCGCGATTGATGCGCCAGGAACCGAATTTTTCCTTCGCATGCGCGTAACCATGCGGCAGGGTCGGATAGGGGAAGACCCCGTACTTGTCCAGGTAAATGTAAGACCGCATGCGCTCGTAGCGATCTTTCTTGATCCACTCATCGGGGTCATTGGCGTGCTCAACCAGGAACTGGCGATTGTTTTCAAAAAAGGAACGGATTTCCGGAGGTAGGGTTAGGATAGCCCAGGTATTGACGATATCGTGCGCGATAGGACCCCAGGCCAGCGCCGGGTGCGGGCGCGCCAGGCACAGCGCGAGGATGGCGAGCAGCAAGACAAACGGCCTGGGTCTCATTCCCATTTTGCGAGGCGCCAAAAGAACTCTGCTCCTGGCAGGCTCCATCGGTCGAGGTCCTTCCCCTATCCGTCAACCCCCCTCGATTCTATCGCAATTCCTCCCGCCTGTCCTACTCAGGCGGAAGCTCGATAGTGGGTCACTTGGTTGTAGCGGCGGTCCCTGACCGCCGACTTTTGAATCAATAGATTTCGGCGGTCAGAGACCAAGCTTGTCCAAATTACGCTCAATCGGACGGGCGCTGACTAGCGGCTCTGCCGCTTGCTGTGCGGAAAGGCTTCGCCTTTCCGTGGCGCTTGCGCCCCTACCAACCTGATCCGCGCGAAGGTCGATTTGAATTTACTTCCCTCGCCCCTTTGGGGGAGAGGGTGGCCCGCAACCGGCGTTTTCTCCAGCCGGGGCGGGACGGGTGAGGGGGTCAAAACTGTAGCGCCTAATCCCATCTTAATCCTCTATTCCAAACTCACAACTCCTCGTTTTCAGTGCACGGATATTGGGGCGTAGGGCTTTTCACTTTTGCCCTTTGCCTTTTGCCCTTTGCCTTTTGACTTGCATTTGCGGCTCAGCCACTTTGTATCCAGGTTCGTACCGACCCCCTCACCCACCGCCTTGCGGTCCCCCCTCTCCCCCAAAGGGGGCGAGGGATATAATTCCAAAATAACGCAACCCTTTCCGCACAGCGGGGCGGCAGAGCCGCTGGTCAGCACCCGCCTGGTTCTGCCTGCGCCGGCGTGCGCGGCG
>JBEKAD010000794.1:0-3078 GCA_050018435.1 Terriglobia bacterium | reverse complement strand
AATGCATTCATGGCCCCAGAAGTATGTGACACCCGCGACTTTGACGGAACCCTGGGGGGCGGCCTTTAAGGAAAGGGGGTGCGGGAATTACGCCATTGGCTTTGGCGCGGCACAGATTGAGGCATTTTGCGGAAGGTGGTCAATTTTGAATAGACAGGCGCCCTTTGCCTACTCACTCTGTGATCGTGGCTTTGTGCGAGCGGGTAACCACGGTCAGTGCCGTTCTGACCGACAGATCGCGGCTACCCGCTCTTCATAACAGGAGGTGTAGGTTGAAACTCAAAGAAGGCGTTGTTTCCATATTGCTATTCAGCTTGTTGACAACCACGGCTCTCGCGCAGACCAGTGGCGGCTCCCTAACGCAGCACTACACTACGTTTTCGCCGATTGTTTCTCTGGCCGCAGGCATCTTGATTCTGATTTTCCCCAAGCTCCTCAGATATATCGTAGGCTCTTACCTAATCCTGGCTGGGCTGCTTGGGCTCTTTGGTAGCTGACCAGCGCGCAGCAGCGGCTGTTGAAAAGCGGCGTAGGTTCGATCAAACACGCCCGACGTTAGGGGGTGCTCCTGGCGGAGGGCCCTCTCGCGCGGCGCCGCTGAGGAGCGGGTAGCGGGTAGCGCAGAGGTACGCGTCTTTGGCGTTCCTCTGCGGCTTTTCATCTGGTGATGGTTGTTGCTTCGTTGGCATGGCTCAAATCCGTGTGCGCACATGGACAAGCAACAGAAGGTAGCGCGCAATGTTCGCAAACGTCATTAGCATTTCCCGAAGAAGAGCCGCAGAGGAGGGCAAACTGCGCCCACCTCTGCGCTACCGGCTACAGATAGTACCTTGCTGAAACAACCGGATAAGCATTGGGTGATTTGCGATTTTCGAATTCCGCAAATTGATTCATCTTGTCACCAGGCACTGCCGATAGCCGATATGCGGAAGTGTGTCACGCGGGGAGTTGGTCGTCGGCCCTGTCCGCCTTTTCGCGCTTGGACCTTGTCTTTTGCTTGTCACTGGTCACTTGCCACTGGTCACTGCTTTTGAAGTGTGTCATGCGGGGGGAAGTAGCGCCGCCACCTCAGGCACTTACTGTTGGGGGCAGAGCATTCCCACCGACGGCACGGGCTACGACCGGTATGGGAACCTGCTGAAGATCAACTCCAGCCAGTGCTCGACCCCGGGGCTGAGCCTCTCCGTAAACACGTATAATCAGATTTCGGGGTACTCTTACGATGCTTCCGGCAACTTGACAGCAGACGGGAGCAACAGCGGGTAGCGGTTCGAAATCTAATATCCTCAAGATGTGTATTAACAACCGAAAAGCGGGTAGCGCAGAGGTACGCGCAGTTTGCGTTCCTCTGCGGTTCTTCTTCGGGAAATGCAAATGACGTTTCCGAACATCGCGCGCTACCTTCTGTTGGTTGCCCATGCGCGCACACGGATTTGAGCCATGCCAACGAATCAACCACAATGGCCAGATGAAGAGCCGCAGAGGAACGCAAAAGGCGCGTACCTCTGCGCTTGTATCTTAGTTTGTATCTACCCGCTTTCCGGCCAGTTTTAGAATCAACCCGTAAGGTGGAGGAATTCATTATGAGGACTACAGTAGGATGGGTGCTTTTGATGGCGTGTGTCTCAGCCGCCGGCGGGGCAGAGACGGGGGGAACCATCAAGGGGGTCGTTGTCAATGAGACAGGCACGCCCGTGGCGGGGGCCCAAGTGCTCCCGTTGAGGGTCGAAGTCAAGCCCTCGCACCACGTCCACCTCCCAATCCACGAGGCGGACGATGAGGGGCGATTTTCCATCGAAAACCTACCGTGGGGAACGTACACTGTTTCCGCCGACAAAGAGGATGATGGGTATCCGAACGCATCTTTCGGCGTGTTCGCTGACCACAACCATCCCTTTCCCGTTGTCACCTTAGAGTTGGCCTCCCCCACCGCGGTCGTAACGATACACCTGCCTCCCAAAGCCGGCGCTATCCAATCAATCTCGGTTGTTGATGCCGTGACGGGAATGGAAATGAACTCAGCAGCGATTACCCTGCGCCGCGCCGCGGAACCCACTCACTTTGTTGGAACATCAACGACGATGACCCCTATTCTGGTGCCCTCTAATACGGATGTCTCCGTCGAGATAACCGCAACCGGTTATAAGTCCTGGCCGGGGAAGGGAGAGCCAATAAAAACGGCCCAAATAAAACTGAGTCCGGAACAAGGGGTCAAACTGGAGGTAAAGCTTGCCCCCGACGGTTCAAAGGTAAACAGCGTTGCGCTCTTCAGTCCAGCGCCGTATGCACCAGCGCGAAACATTGCCAGACCAGGGCCCAAGCCCAGCAACCCGATTCTCTCTAAAGCGGTGGAGCCCTTCAGCGTCACCGCCGATGATATTTCGGTTCCGCTGGAAAAACTGGCCCGCCAATACCAGGTACCTATCGGTTTTGGAGCATTGCCCCATGGCGCGGGAACCAAAAACACTGCAAGTGTGCGAATCGATGTTGAGACCGGAACAGTTCGCGATGTTCTGAACGCCATTATTGCGGCGGACCCGGTTTATACGTGGGAGGAAGCAGACCCCAGGACAATAAACATTCTTCCCAGGGACCACGCCGATTCCCTTCTGGATGTGGTGGTCAGCACCTATTCGTTTCAAGTCGCTGACGCCGGAGATGGAATCAACGATCTGTTGAAGGCCCCCGAAGTTCAGCGCTGGATGGCGCGCGAAGGCGTCAAGCGCCAGGAACTCTCAGGTGCGACGTCCCATCCATCCACTGCCAGCGCGAAGGGGGGACACGTGAGGCGGAACAATGCTTCTGTAAGGATGATTCTCAATACCCTTCTCATCTTCAGTGATTCCCACTACTGGACCTACTATCGATACGGCGACCACAACCAGTTCTTCGTATTGAGCACAGGGGATTAGAAGCGGTAAGACACAAGCGCAGAGGTACGCGTTCTTTGCGTTCCTCTGCGGCTCTTCGCCCGTCCATGGCATTTCATGTTTTAATGTTAATAACATAGTTGATGTCCCGATGTTAAGAACCGCAGAGGAAGCCAAAATGCGGCTACCTCTGCGCTACCCCTCATGA
>JBEKAD010000793.1:0-3665 GCA_050018435.1 Terriglobia bacterium | reverse complement strand
GGTCTCGCCTGGCGAGCTGAAAAGAGGCTCCGCTCGATGTCTAATGACGACCGGCGGCTGATTGAAGACTACCTCCCAATAGAAGCCATCAGCAAAGAGGCATCGCGGGAGAAGTCGGTCCGCAAAGGCCATATCTCGACTCTGCACCTCTGGTGGGCGAGGCGGCCGTTGGTGGCTTGCCGGGCGGCGGTTTATGGCGCGCTGGTGCCGGCCCGCAGGTTTCGGCCCAAGAATGGGCCGGAAGAGAAGCGCGAGAGCCTTACCCGCGCCAACGCAGCCAAGTTCGTCGAGCGGCTCTGCAAGTACCCTGGCGACGCTCCGGTGATTGCCGAGGCACAGCGGCACATCCTGGAAGCGCACGCGGAGCGGCTGACTCATGAGACGGGAAAGAAAGTCACTGTCGAGGATATCGTCGAAGGCCGCGCTCCCCGACCGAAAGTGCTGGATATGTTTGCGGGGGGCGGAGCGATCCCGCTGGAGGCGTTGCGACTGGGCTGTGAGGCTTACGCGCTCGACCTCAACCCCGTCGCCCACATCATCGAACTCTGCACACTGGTATATCCGCAGAAATACGGCAAGCCCGACAAGAACAATAAAGGATCAGCGGAGGATGGCACATGGGCGGGTCTGGCGGAGGAAGTTCGACATTGGGGCAATTGGGTGCTCGACAAGGTAAAGGCGGAGATCGGTGACCTCTACCCTCCCATTCCCGACCCAAAAGCTCCAAAGGCGAAACGGCTCCTTGGTCAATCGCAGTTAGAAATGGCCGGTGAGGGTTTCGAGCGCGAAGGGCAGCAAGAGTTCGGCGTGGAAGTGGCGGCAGGTTATTTGACCCCAATCGCCTATCTGTGGACCCGCACCGTCCAATGCAAGAATCCCGCATGTGGCGCAACGGTACCGCTCGTGAGGCAGACTTGGCTCTGCAAGAAGAACGGGCGCTACGTTGCCCTCAGAATTGTCGCACGTAGGAACGAGAAGAAGGCAAGTTTTGAGATGGTGGAGGCGGCTGCCCAGGAGGATCTGGGTTTCGACCCCGCCGCCGGGTCGGAGTCGGGAAGTGCCACTTGCCGGTTCTGCCGCACCGTCGCTGATAGCCCGTATGTGCAGCAGGAAGGGATTGCCGGTAGGGTCGGCTATCAATTACTAGCGGTAATTTGCCGCAAGAACCACGCACCTGGAACGATTTTCCTCGATGCCAGCAATATCCCGCGCGGCCTCGTGCCATCGGAGAGTGAAATTCAAGCTCGAATCCAGAATGCACTCGTGCGGTCGGGACTTACTATTCCAGAGGAGTCCATCAGCCCTGTCCGCCCTTCGCCCAACGCCAGAGGTCTAACTGCGCCCACGCGACATGGTCTGGCTAAGTTTTCCGATCTGTTTCAGCCTCGCCAATTGCTTTCTCTCCTTGTGCAGTGCGAGGCAGTGCGAGGCGCGTTTTCAGCGATGGGCGCCGAAGGGGTCTGCGAGGAGCGCGCTAGAGCGGTTGCCAGTTACCTGGGTTTAATTGTCGACCGAATGGCCGATCGAGGAAGTTCGATGTGCCGATGGGACCCTGCCTACACAAAGACGCAGTCGACGTTTGGCAGACCGGCTCTGCCATTTGTTTGGGATTTCTCTGAGACGAACCCCTTTGGCGATGCTTCGGGTGATATGGCCCAGGCAATCGACTGGGTTGAGCGAGTGGTTCGGGAGGCCGCTGAACTTTCCAACAACGCTTCGGTAAGCCGAGGATCAGCCTTGTCTTTGCAGCAAGTGGCCCGAACGTTCGACGCAGTGATCACGGACCCGCCTTATTATGACAACGTGCCATATGGCGACCTTTCGGACTTCTTTTACGTTTGGCTGAAGCGATCCATTGGCCATCTTTACCCGGAGGATTTCTCCTCTCAGTTGACACCGAAGAAGACCGAGGCGACAGCCCTATCGTCGCGGTTCAATGGCGACATGCGAGCAGCCAGTTCTGCTTACGAGACAATGATGCTGGGTGCGTTCGGGGAGGCGGCTCGGGTGCTGAAACCAAAGGCCTCGCTGGTGGTCGTCTATGCACATAAGACCACGCTGGGCTGGTCCACATTGATCGACGCACTCCGGAACTCTGGCTTCATCGTTACAGAGGCTTGGCCACTTGACACCGAATTTGGCGGACGACTGGTGTCCCAAGAATCTGCCGCACTAGCCTCCAGTATTTTTCTGGTCGCTCGCAAACGTGAAGGCGCTGCAAAAGGTTCCTACGAAGAAGAGGTTCGGCCCCAGCTGGAGCAGATCGTCCGCGAGCGTGTGATGAATTTGTGGGAGATGGGTATAGGTGGTGCGGACCTCGTAATCGCAGCTGTTGGTGCAGGGCTGAGGGCTTTCACTCGGTTTGCTAGGGTTGACTACGCGAACGGCGAGGAAGTTCCCGCCCAGCGCTTTTTGACCGAGGTGGAAACTGTCGTCCTTGAAACCATTTTGTCACGCCTCTCGAAGGAAGTCGGCGGGAAAGAGGGTCTCGCAACTGTGGACCCAGCCACGCGCTTTTACATCTTGTGGCGCTACACCTACCGCTCGGGTGACCTCGACGCAGGGGAGGCCATCATTTTTGCCAACGGAACGCATGTGGAACTCGATGGGCTTGGGGGTCTATCCTCAGGAGTTCGAGCGCTCATTGAGAAAGAGAAAGGTACCTACCGATTGCTCGACTATACGGAACGAGGAGATGACAAGATGCTGGGGATGCCATCCGATAACGGTCAACCCGCGCCTCTCATTGATGCACTTCAGCGGACGCTCTGGCTCATGGAGAAACGACCCGGTCACCTCGATGATTTCCTGCGCGAGGCCCAGCCCAACCTGGAGCAGATGCGCCTTGTCGCTCAGGCCCTCGCCGGCTCCGCCCTCAAAGGGAAGTCCGACGAAGACAAGGCCCTCATGAGCACAACACAATCCGAGCAATCCGCGTTGGGTAAACTCCTCGCAAACTGGCGGGCGCTTGTGGAGCAACCGACTGGGCCGTTGTTCGACGGTCGCAGGGCTTGAGGTCCGAACGAGGGTGGTGACTCATTTCGGCTAGGATTGCTGCTAAAGCTAGATGGTCTAAGAAAATAAGAAAACAAAAATACGGACCATGACAAATCACATTTTCGTATTATAATGTAATACGTCTGGTTGGAGGATCGACAAAAATGGCCATGGAGCATCTGGTGAGGGCGATCTGCCTTCGCGCCAAGAAAATGAGCGCGCAAGATAGAGTTTCCAAGATTCGAGAGCTTGCCGCCGAATCGAAGGAAGATGCTGCCTTCATTCGGGATCATTTTCCGGAGTTGTATGAGGAAGCTTTTCCTTCTTCCAAGCGCTCGCCGGGTGAGTCGAGGGGATCAGGTTGGCAGCCCGCGCTCTCTGCAAAGCCTTAGTTAAATCCAAGCCCACTGCTTTTGCCCAGGCCTCAACAATTTCTCGTCTGTGGAGGGGCGGCCCTTCGTTGGTCAAGAGCGCAGTCAAAATAGCGAGGTCGTCCATCCCGAATTTCCTCGCCATCTTCACAGCACTTGCTACTTTTTTCAGATCCATTCGCTAACTCCCTTCGCCCGGCATTCACTCTACATCTCCGCCCTCGTAGATGGCAACTCCCTCTGCTCCACGTCTCGCACGTGCGATGTGGCTTGGAACCGTGTGCGCTGATTATCGAG
>JBEKAD010000792.1:0-3833 GCA_050018435.1 Terriglobia bacterium | reverse complement strand
CAGCAGTTCATCGCGCGTCAGCTTCTGCCGCTGTAACTCGTGCAGCCGTTCCCACAGCCGCTTGAGCCGCCGTCGGCGCATGGCCCGCTCTTTTTGTTGCCGACCGTGGCTGCGCGCCAGAATGTACAGCTCACCTTCTCGCGGCAGCAGTTTCACCTCCACGGATTCTTTCACTTGCTGCCAGGGCCGTGGCAAAAACTCTTTCTCCAACTTGCTCAGCCGCCCTCGCGGAGTTCCGACCAAGTACCCTATGGGCACCTCCGCCGTGCGCATCTCGCGCAGGTTTTCTTCGCTGGGGATGCCCCGGTCCATCACCCAGGTACGATTCACCTTGCCGTATTGTTTCTCGATCTTCTCCAGGAAACTCTTGAGGGTCGTCTTCTCGCTGGTATTCCCGGCCATGACCTCGTAGGCGATCGGGAAGCCCTCCGGCGTGATCACCAACGCGATGACCACCTGCACACCATCGGGCCGCTTGTCCCGGCTGTAGCCGTGGCGCCGTTTCCCTCCGCCGGGAGGAACCCCTTCGAAATACGTGCTGGTCAGATCGTCGAGGAGAACATCGTAACCGGCCTGAAACAGATCCTGCCAGCGCTCCGTCAAAAAGCCAAACAAGGCCTGCTTAGGGGCCAGCAGTTTGTCCAAGCAGCGATACAGAGACGGCAACGCCGGGCCTTCCCCACCCTGCCCCAGCAACTCACCCATCGCGCTGTGGCCATACCACTCCCGATGCAGCCGCCATTCACTACCAGGATCCAACAATCGGTAGCTCACCAGAGTTTTCAGAATCGACAGCCCATCGGTGCCTTCTCGACTCGGGCCCCGTCGACCTTGCCAAAATTGATCCAACTGCAACTGCTTCCACAACTCGCAGGCCAACCAGCAGCCACCCCACTGCCGCGCACGGTGAATGCGTATTTGGGCTAAGCGGACATGCACCACCTCTTGCGCCAACTCCGGAGCTTCGCGATCCTCCGGAAATAAAGCCACCTGGTGTCCTGGGTCACGGCCCCTTTCCAAGACCTCGATGCTCCGCACCCCAGCGGCCTTTTGGCCGTCGTTGATTTCCCCAAGATACAGAACCTGCCGTTGCACCACTTTCTGGTTAGCGCTCCGACGATTCTCCACGATGCTCCAGTAACGATGGAGCTTCCCATCCTTGTTTCTCTGGGTGCAGCGCAAGAACATGCCGCTATTTTGCATCTCCCGGGCGGCAGATCAAGGGGGTAGGTCTTCACTACAGCCACTTTCGCCCTTGTCCGCGTTGACAAAGAAGAACCTAGGAACGAAAAAACCGGAAAAATCGCACGAGCTCAACCCGAGTTGGCAAAGTCGGGCTAGGTCTATTCGCTGGTGAATCGGATTAGCGCGTCGAAGAGCCGGCCGGCATGCATGGAGCTTGTTTGTAACTTTCCTGTATCGATCAGCCCAAGCAAAGCAGGTCCGTCCCGCGTTTTGTCATAGGTCTCTTTCTTAGTCTGCTGTGCTGCTTGTCTAAGAGCGTCTTGCACCCTTTGCTTGGGGATCAGTTCAACATTTGCTTGGCGAGGCAGCGCGCCACTGTGGAAGCCCTTGCCGTAGTAATTCGCCAGGGTCGCCTTGCCAGCAACAAACCACGCTTCCACGCATTGAACCATAAGATGCGCATGTTCCTCTGTCGCTCTTGCAGGTCGAAGCCACCCGGCACCGGCTCTCGACCTCAGGTGCTCCCAGACGGTACCATTGACCGGCCCTTCCGAATCAACCAAGAGCAGAACCGTTTCGTCACTGTGGTCGCGCAGCCCGTCGCAAAAGTTTTCAAACGCTCTCTCGCGACCACCAGACGCAATGACTCTTAAAGGGGCTCCCGGGCGAACCACTTTGCCGAACAATTTTCTGAAACCCTCGCGGCAGGCATCTCGAGTGCTTCTGGAGTCACCGCCACCCTCCACATAGACGCGCACTCTCACCAGCGAGTTCCTCCAATCTCACCTGTTCGCCATAGCTCCCCGAGCCTGTAGCGCTTCAGCCACGATGAAAGTCTTTGCTTGTCGAGACGTTTGAGTCTCGTGGCTCCCTCTTCCTTTTCGCAGACCACCACAGAATCGGGGATTTCAGTGAGATGATCCACCAACGTATCAGAGTGCGTTGTCACGATCAGTTGCATCCGCTCTGAAGCTTCGATCATCAGGTCAGCAAGAGGGCGCATGATGTCTGGATGGAGCCCCAGTTCTGGCTCCTCAATGCATACGAGGGGCGGCGGCGCCGGGTGGAGGAGGATCGTTAGAAGAAATAGCCAGCGCAATGTCCCGTCCGACAGACGGGTGGCCAGCATGCTTACCTGGTTCTTCTCCTCAAGATGAATATCAAGCTTACCGCTATCTATCGGCGTGTGAATGTCGACCGCATCTTCATAGAAGGCCGTGAGGTTTCTACGTAGTTCCGGGCCGACATGAGGGTCTGAATCGAATCTGTTCAGCATTATCCCGAGATTCGAGATGTCCTCTTCGAGGTAATCGTTCTTGGCCTCGGGACGGTACAATTCGCGAACGCTCGAAGCGTGCCCGAACTCCCAATCCAGATACAGGCGGAAGGAGCCCAATAACCGGCCCAGGTACGTGACCTCGGGATACCGAGTTGGGTCTTGACGTTGCGACAACACCGACTGCTGAGGGTCCTGTTCGTCGTCTGGGAACGATTGTTTGGAACCGTTCGAGTACAGAACCGGCGCACCATTCTCGTATCTGAGAAAGGTTGGAACATTTCCCCGAGGTCCGGCCGGCCCTTCGGTGGTCACGGTTTCGTCAACGATGGCCAATTTCCGGGCCTTTTTTGTGAATTCTAAGCTGTACCGAATTGGACTTTTCGTGCGACGCGGGTTCACGACGACTTCGATTTGCGCGACGGGGGTCTCGTCTGTGCCCCGCCATAAGCAATCGGAGATTCCACCTGATCTTACAACCGCGTCCGCGAAGTCCTTGGGGATGGCTTTTAGGAGACCAATGGTCTCGACAAAATTCGATTTTCCAGAGCCGTTGGGCCCAATGAGGACGTTGAGGGGACGAAGATCGATTCTCTCGCTCTCCTCTCCAAACGAAAACAAGTTCTGAATGCGAATACTCTGAATTGCTGGTTTCTTAGCCATGACTCTCCAGGGCAGATCCTGCGATCTCCCTCGGCATTATCACGGATTATATGCGACTCATGTTCCTAAAACCACCACCCCTGCGCATGCGGTGTTCCAGGAGCACCGACCATAGGCTTGCGTTCGTGGTTGCCTGCTGACGCCGCGCGGCGGGGACTACTCTCCCGTCACAATGGGGAAACCTTTCGCGGTCCAGTCGGTGCCGAGCCGTTCGGGGATGTCGAGCACCTTGAGGTTCGTGAATCCCATTTCCTTCAGGGCAAGAAAGGCGGGGCGGATGTTGGGGCAATCGTCCCAGGGACAGCACCCGCAATAGATGACGATCTCCTGATTGCGGGGAAGTTTCGAGACGAGCTTTTTCAACGCCGTCAAACCCTCCGCTGTGACCGCGGCGCCCGCGTATTGCGAGCCGGGTATGTGTCCCATCTTGTACATCGTGAGGAAGCCGACCTGAAGCAGGACGATCTTCCCCGCTTTTACCGCGGGCAGTTGACTATTCAGTTGCGTCGCCGTCACAAGTTCGGAGGGGGTCCAGGGGCGCGCGTTGTCCGCAGCCCCTACGGCGACGCTTGCGAACATGGCCAATATCAAAGCGTTTTTCAATCTGCGTAGCACGGACATGATTCATCTCCTCCCATTGGTTCTTTCCTCAAGGTTCATCCTTGCCCAAGGCACGGGCCAGCCAGAGTGCTCCTTCGACGGGCGGTCG
>JBEKAD010000791.1:0-2758 GCA_050018435.1 Terriglobia bacterium | reverse complement strand
GAAGGAGGAAACCACGAGGGGATGATTGATTTCACGGGTGGCGGCCATAAGCTTCTCCAGCAGGCCCAGGCTTTTCCAAGTCGTGTGGTAACAGTGATCGCTCCAGCTCTGCACCAGAATCTCAATCTCCGCATCCGTGTAAGGCCGGCCGCGCTCTTGCTCGTGAGCCTGAATCACTTTCATCTGCGAAAGCGGGGCATACCAGGATCGTTCCCGCGACAGCGCCGCGAGCTCGTCATCACTGAGGTTGCGCAATGAAACCGTACCGACCGGATCAGGCTTTCCACTGGGCTGAAGCGTGGCCACCGCCTCGTGCGGCTCGCGAAGCCTCTCCACTATTTTGTTGTAGAGGAAGCGCGCGGCGAGGCTTTTGGCCTCCGCCTCATCGAGCCCGCAAAATTGATATCGCCGGCTCAAGCGGGCGAATTGCAATCCGTTTTCCCCCAGCGCGTGCGCGCCGGCGAGGATCGAAGGCGTCTCCGGATCGGTGACGGCGGGGCGATAAGCAATCTCCAGAATGGGTCCCTGCTGAGGATCGAGCTGCGACGTTTCGGCAACAACCTGGTAAAGCGGGTTGACGAGAAGGGGCATCAATCGCTCCAGGTTAAAGGACCCTTCCAGCCAAACGACTCGCTCAATCATGACATTGGTCAGGCGGGTGTATCCCCGCCGGCGGAAAAAGCTCAGCCAATTGCGGGCCTCGGGGTCATCTTGGGAAAGGGTATAAATGCTGTGGATCGCCATCTTCGCCTCAACGATAGGGTTCCGGTCATTTGCGATTTGTGATTGGTGATTTGCGATTGTCGATTTGTGATTGGCGATTGGTGATTTTCGCTTTTGAATTTTCGATTTTGGCTTTTAGATTGAGACAATCAGTCATGGACAATCTCGCGCGTCACTCGCCACTCGTCACTTGTCACTGTTCTTGTGATTTTCGATCCTCGCTTTTCCATTTTCGAATGTCCCTCATGGTCCGGAGGCACAGGGGAAAGTGAATGCCACAACTCAGCGGGCCATTATAACTGGGAAAAGCAACCTTCGTCTCAACTAACGACTCTAGAACTAATAGGAGTCGCGATCCGCGGCCAAGGGGCGCCGGCCGGATCCGGGGCGGGAGTCCAGGCGGTGTCATTTTGACCAAAGGGGAGTTGATTTCGATCCTGAAAAGGCGTAAATTCTCCTTAGGGATCGACCGCGCCGCCCGTCAAGAAAGGGTGTTATGAGAATACGAGTGAGAGTTTTCGTCCTGGGATTCGTGCTCGTCTGTTTGGCCGCTGAGAGTGGTTACGGCCAACAGAAATCTGATGCCAACGACACCTCATTGGGTGACATCGCCCGCCAGATCAAAGCGCAGAAGGCCAAAGAGCACAAGCCGGTAAGGGTTATCACCAACGATAACCTAGCCGGGCCCAATGATGAGGCGTCCGGATTTGGCGCCCGCGCGAAGGGAAAGAGCTCCGCCGACTCGGCTCCGCATGGATCGGGGGCGCCCGCGCAAGCTCACGATGCGGAGTATTTCCGCTCGCGCCTGAGCAGCCTGCAAGGCACACTCGATACCCACAAGCGCGAACTCGAAGTGCTGCAACAGAAGCTCGGGCAGAATCAGATGCAGTATTACCCTGACCCTAACAAGTCACTTCTGCAACAGTACTCGCGCGACGACATCAACAAATTCACAACGGACATCGATGCCAAGAAACAACAGATTGCCGACGACGAAAAGGCCATCGAGGATCTGCGCGACCAGCTCCGCCATGAGGGCGGTGATCCCAGTTGGCTGCGCTAAGCGAGGAACACATGGGTAGGACTACGCTGCTGTTCACGATTCTTATGTTGAGCGCGGCCTTGCCGCTCGTCGCCCCGCCTCAGCAGCAGGAATCGCTCGGGGATAAGGCGCGGCAACTCCGCGAGCGACACGACAAGGACGGCAAAAAAGCCACCAAGGTCTTTACCAATGATAACCTCCCGGCGCCTATTCCCGGGGAGGCGATCACTTCCCTGCCGCCCCAACCTACCCCTTCAACTCCCGCGCAGACCACTTCCAAACCCGCCACTCCCCCGTCTTCCCAGGAAACCAGCAGCAAGCAGCCTGAGTCTCCGGAAGACAAAGCCGAAACACGCGATTACTGGCAAGGGAAGTTCAAAGCGGCCCGCCGGGAGGTGGCAAAGTCAAAAGAGCTGCAACAACTTGCCGAAGATGAACTGAATCTGTTGCAGATCCAGCAGGCGCGGGAGATGGAACCCAACGCTAAAGCGGACCTTACCTCTAAAGTCCTGGCCAAGCAATCCGAGGTAGAGACCAACAAGGCCGCGACGGAAGCCGCGCAGAAGACTCTTGATGATCTGGAGAAGGCCTTCAAGGACAGCGGGGCTCCGGATGATTGGAGCCAGACCGATTAGCCTCAATGCTGTTCACTTAACCTTCACTGTTCTCTAGTCAAGCTTCAAACCCCCTCACGGAGAGGCTGAGTGTTGAGAGTCGACAGCTAACAGTGAGCCCGTCCCTCTGTCGCCGCAGCGACAGAGGGTAGAGCCAAACGCTGCTGTTGGCGGCGATTCGCAAGACGACAAACCTGCCCATCAAGTTTGTGGTGAATACGCACCGCCACCTCGACCACGTCGCTCGGGGTCGGCTAGTCGTCCGGGATCACCTAAAAGAATCCGTCCGGGCTGGGTCATGGTCAGTCAAGTAACAGCCCTTAAAATCTTTTGTGATGAAAGTATCATCAGAGAACTTGAGAGTAACTTTGTAGTCGAA
>JBEKAD010000790.1:0-2765 GCA_050018435.1 Terriglobia bacterium | reverse complement strand
CAAATTGACCCACCACCGAAATTCCGCTCATGTTGACAAGGCCTTTCCCAGCAAGTTACGGTGGTGCTAGGGCGCTGAACCAGAGTCACCCGCTTCCTGTCTCCAGGGGCTTCGTTCTGGAGCGATAGGGGCCGAGACGCCCGCCGCTTGACGATCTGCGTGCTTCCGTTCAGGCCCACTTGGCCGGGCTCGGCCTCGGGGCGGAGAAACTCCGTGGCCGGCGACTCGCGATTGCCGTGGGTAGCCGTGGCATTTCGAGCTTGCAGGAGATTGTCCGCGCCATCTGTGGCTGGTTGAAGGCTCAAGATGCGCAACCCTTCATCATCCCCGCCATGGGCAGTCATGGGGGAGGAACGGCGGAGGGCCAGCGCCAGATTCTGGCCGACTATGGCATCACCCAGGCGGGTGTGGGCGCGGAAATCCGCTCGTCGCCGGAAACGCTCCGGGTGGGCACGACGCCCCAGGGGTTCCCCGTCTTCGCCGACCGCCACGCGTGGGAGTCCGACGGCATCGTAGTGGTGAACCGCGTAAAGCCCCATTCCGATTTGATCGGCAACATCGAAAGCGGCCTGTTGAAAATGATGGCCATCGGACTGGGCAAGCGCGAGGGCGCCACCGAAGGCCACAAGCAAATCCTGAAGTGCGGGTTTGAACCCACCATCCGCGCCGTCTCCGCGAAAATGCTCGAGAGCGGAAAGGTCCTGTGCGGAGTCGCGATCGTCGAGAATGAAATGCACGCCGTTGCGGATGTGCGCGCGGCTCTGCCGGAGGGCATTGTCGCGGCGGAAGAATCCGCGATCGCGCTGGCGCGAGCGTTGATGCCGCGGCTGCCTTTCCCCCGTCTTGATCTCCTGATCGTGGACGAGATGGGGAAGAACATCAGCGGCGCGGGGATGGACACCAAAGCGGTCGGCCGAGCCCGCGGCATGGCGCCCGGCGAGGGTCCTGCCATCTCCGTCATCTTCGCTCGCGATCTCACCAGCGAGAGCGGTGGAAACGCCGTCGGCGTGGGCAACGCCGATATCATCCACGAGCGTTTCTACCGGAAAATCGATCTCCAGAAGACCTATCTCAATGCCGTCACCGCTCTGAACCCCGTGGGCGGGCGCCTGCCCATGCACATGCCCTCGGACCGCGCCGCGCTGGATTTTGCCCTTGCCCACTTGGGAAGCCCCGACCCCGACGCCCAGCGCTGCGTTTGGATCCGCAACACCCTCAGCCTGAACCGCATTGCCATTTCGCCTTTGCTGCGCGATGAGATCGATTCTCCCCAGCACTGGCGTCTGGCTGAAAAGCCCTTCTCCGCCGAATTCGACGCCGCAGGAGATCTCCGCTCGCCCTTCGAGCACGGATGATTGTGGGTGGGCGGCGCTCCGGCGAAATGGTGATTCCTCATCTTGGCTGTCGTTCCTGCCGATGACGATGCGGGGGAGTGTGGGCGGCCCGGCTCGGGGACAGCGTCGCGGTCGAGTCCGAGTCTTGCACCGAAAAGCCCACGGACAGAAAGGCACTGTCCATGGCTACCTGCCTTTTACCTGTTCGATCCCGGCTCCTTGGATTTCGCGCGCCTCTATTGGTTGACTCAAGCGTGCGCCTTCTTTGTCACCCGCGCCAAACAGAATACGCAGTTTTTGCCGTTGCCTCTCGCGACCCGTCGATCCCGCGACCGGCTTGCGATCCGACCAGACCATCCTGCTCACCGGCCCCAAGAGGGCGCGTTTGTACCCCGACCCGCTGCGGCGACAAATGGCCGTGGGTTCGTCATCCAAGGAAAAGCCCTCGGTCACGAGAGCACTGGCCATGGCTACCCCCTGGCCGCGCCAGTAGCTTGCCTCACTGGCAGTTGGCCTGAGCCCAAGATCAGCAACTCGACATTGGAAAGCTACCGCAGTACCACTACATCAAAGATATCAAGTTCCGGAATGGCGACTCTTACGAAACCCGCCCCTTCCCGTGTCACCTTTACTTGCGTTGAAACCTTGTCGGGCGAAGACAATTCTGCGTTGCTGAACGAGCTCTGGATTCGAACTTTAAGGTCATGCACCGGCCCCTGGGAGTAATTGAGAACATATAAGACATGGCGATTTTGTTGGGGTTGATGAATCAAATTGCAAATCACATACCCGGGGCCTTCCACAGAGAGCACCTGACTTCCAGTGCTCGACGCAAGGGCATCATAGATGGCCTCGTTGCTGCCGGACGCTAAGTAGAGTATTTTCCCCTTGCCCAAGTTGAAAGCGCATTCCACTTGCCCGGGCTCCTGGCAGTTCGTATTCACGAGGCCGGCAAAGCCCGGCTGGAAACGTTTCTGCCCATCGTCGTCTTCAATTGCCGACTGCCCTGCAATCAATAATGTGCCTCCGTTCTTGACATACGCTTGCAGCAACGCAAGGCTTGTGTCGCTGACGCGGTGAGTGTTGGCAAGCGCCACCCTGGGGTAGTGCTCAAGCTGATTCGCCGATAGCGTGCGACTGAATAGCACATCGAAGATAAAGTTCTTTCCCGCCAGATGGTTCAGCAGCTCCAGCGCCCCATCGGTATTGTCGCAGAGCAAGGCAGTCTGCGCGACTGATTCGGGCCCGGTAAAGAGGTTCTCGTTCTTGGCAAAGAAGCCGTTGTACTTTCCAATCGCCTCTTCACCGCGGATGGCTTCGGGCCTATGGAAGAATAGGTCTCGTTGAAACGCCCCCAGGAACTGCACTTCGAAACCAAAGCCGAAGGCAGCGCTTTCCGCGATGGAAAGCTTGTACTGATGCGGCGACAGG
>JBEKAD010000789.1:0-3395 GCA_050018435.1 Terriglobia bacterium | reverse complement strand
GAGGCTGATGAAAAAGCCTTGGAGCGCTGCCGTAGCGCCGGCTTCCAGCCGGCAACTCCTTTAGATTCAATAAGGGCCGGCAAGATGCCGGCGCTACAAAGGGCGTCGCGGCCACTTTTTCATCAGCCTGCTAAGGGGACGGCCAATGATGTGGAGCAGTCCCGCTCCTGTGCCAGCGTCATGTCGGCGCCGTGGGGCGCATGGCGAACGCGCTTTGCGGAGTAGCTGCGGCATAAAGTCGCTGTGGCATCGCCCGTCACGGGTCTTTCTGCACCTTCTAAGCGCCCAGCAATCTACACTTGATCGCTTGTGCACGCAACAGGCCATTCCGCCGTTGATGCGGAGGTTGGTGTAAACTCTCGCGTAGGCATGGTAGGCCCGTGGGGACTCGAACCCCAGACCTGGCCGACCAGTCGGCCCGCTCTAACCATCCGCACTTGTGATCAACTGGCGGATTAGCTTTGCAGATTTCCAGCGTTTGATCTCCAGTTCGCGTTTGCGGGCCTCGTGTAAGCTGGGGAAGGACTCTCGATAAGCGAGTCTCCACGGGCCGCGACCGCGCGTGGACAGCGTGTGTCCTCGCTGGTGCTCTTCCATGCGGCGGTCGAAATCGTTAGTTGAACCGATGTAGAAATGGCCTGTCGTTAGACTCTCCAGGATGTACAGGAAAGCCATCAAGGAACCCATGGTAGGCCCGTGGGGACTCGAACCCCAGACCTCTACCGTGTCAAGGTAGCGCTCTAACCGGGCTGAGCTACGGGCCTACGGAAAACCTCTGAACCGCTTTTGTCCCTGCCTCCCAGACCTGGCCGACCAGTCGGCCCGCTCTAACCGGGCGGAGCTACGGGCCTACGCAAAACCTCTGAACCGCTTTTGTCCCTGCCTCCCAGACCTGGCCGACCAGTCGGCCCGCCCTAACCGGGCTGAGCTACGGGCCTACGGAAAACCACGGAAGACCTTTCCAAGCTAGCGCAGTTCTCAGAACCTGTCAACGCAGGTTTGCCTCGTCGGTAGTGGGTGAAAGTTGCGTTGATGGATTATAGCTGCTCTGGAGAAGGCTTGATCAAAGTAATCCTAAGATGGCCGTCTTTGAGGGGATGGACGCCTACTTGATTGTTCCAAGGAAAACCCCGAGCTTCACGAACAATTCGTGTGTGACAAACAGGGAGGTCTGGCGGGATTTTGAACGCTGGCCCTAGAACTTTTAAGAGACCAGGAAGCAGTTTTTTGAACGCAAAGAATAATTGGTCTGTCATCGTACTGTTTTCAGGAAAAGGCAAAAAATTCAATGGTTCCGTCAGCTTGCTTCACAGCGAAAAGGTGTACGTCACCCAGTTCAAAATCATAAAGTTTTCCAATAATCATGGCATCCCGGTCAATGTCGATTTCAGTTGGAGAGGCAATCTGAATCGGAGACATAAATCGAAAAGTACAACAGCAAGGACTATAATCCCGGGATTCCCGAGTGACCGGGAATTGGAAATGTTCTGTCATTGAGTTTATAGGATCGGAGATAATCTGCACACGATCATCGAGGGTGAAATCTTCCTCAGTCGTGCGATAATAGCTTACCTGCTCCATAGGGGAAGGGACGAGCGCTAAACCGTTCATACTTTACCTCCTGTGGTGAAGCCGGGCGATACCTTTGGAGGTTGACTCGAAATCTTGTCGCGGGCAGCCTTTGCTTGCTGGAATGCTTGAACGAGCGTATCGCGGGCAGCCGCTATAAGGACCACTCGGACTTCAGGTTTAAGGTCTGCTGGAGGCCCCTGTCCTGGTCGTTCGGGGATAAAGCACGAGAATTCGAGAACAAGTTCATTTGGATTTGCTTTGAGACCCACAAGGTTCGAATAAATCGTCTGCACTGTAGAGTCCCTCCTTTATGACTTTGGGGACAAGCATTATACTCCGCCTGTCAATCCCCCAACAGAATGCAGCATCAATACTCCCGCCGACCAATAGGGAGTATTCAACCAGGGGAACATAGTATCTGATGCTTGAGATCAATAGAGGGCAGCTTAGATTTTAACTATATGAAAAGACAGGAGAAAGAGTTCTTGACAAGAGCCTAGTTTAGGATCACATTCCTCCGACTTTCGCCAAAAGTTCGCCTATACTCCAGACGTGACCGGTGAGTCCTGCTTCCATGGCAGGAGTAACGCGGATTGCGCTGTGGATTCTCACGAAATTGTAATAGGCGAAGTAGAGGGAGAGTGCGGCGTAGTGATTCTCCCATTTCTTGCTGAAGGCATTGGTCAGCCGGGTGAATCGGCGAATCTGCATTGGCATGGTCAAGTTCTGACGCTCGACATGAGACGTGCAAATCTTATTGGGGTCGGGGCGTCCGATGACTGGGACAACCTCCGTTGCAACCACCTCCGAGGGAGAGTAACGATGCTCGCCTTCGGGTGATGCTGTGTAGACTTTGATGAGTTGCGCGAAATCAACGCGGGTCCCAAGGCTCATGTGAACGGCATCAACATACGCCTTGAATCCGTCCGTGGTAATCTGAAACTCTCCTGCTGTGGCTTCGTTTAACTTTTCGGTGAATGCTTCGGTGTCGCGGGCGGTGCGGCGTCCCAGGTGCCAAGCCAGAACCAATTTACTGTTGCGCTCGATTCCGACAAAAGTGTAAGCGTCACCCAAAGTCGGATCGTCACCTTCTCGAAGGGCCTTTTCCTTTTTGCCGATGAAGCTCCAAATCTCGTCGGCCTGAATCTCTTTCACTGGCACGTTGCGAATGATCTCGCCTGAAACCTTCTCGCACTTCGCGCCAGCCAGCACCAGGACGCGCATAACCGTATTCTTGTCGAGCCCGCTGATTCTTTCCGTGCTGCGAATCGAATTACCTTCGAGCAGAAGTTGAATGGCGAGCAAGGCTTTTTCCCAAGATATGTTCATCGCGTCTAACGTGCGGGTGTGAGGCTCTGTGAAGGTGCGCTTGCAGTTCGGGCAACGGAAGCGCCGCAAGCCGTTCCGATGCTTTCCAAAGCGTTGACATTCTACCTGGCAATCTTCGCAATTCATTGTCGGGATTGATTTTTTATCGCTCATAATGGTTCCATAATACTGCTAGCGGTAGTTGTTTGTCAAGAACTATATTTGGTTTAGAATGAGAAGATTACGGGCGAATAAACGCCCTGTTCGCCTGTAATCAACGCAGCCATAACTTCGGCCTTGACTGGTGGCGACCTATAGCGGACTAAAGTCCTTCTGGTCATACCTAGCCTCCATTACGTTTCTACTTTGAATCAGGCTGAATTGAATAGTCAAAATCAGTAGTGTCCTAACGTTTGGTTTGAAATTCCGTGTAAGTGCCTACATTCTAAGGAATTGCAAGTGAAAACGGTCATAATCGATTTGAATTTTCCGATACTCTACAGCCATTCCACGTA
>JBEKAD010000788.1:0-3591 GCA_050018435.1 Terriglobia bacterium | reverse complement strand
GACGGACTGACGAATCTGGAATGCCGTCACCATCCCACGGCTGGCTCGCCATGGGCTAAATGACCACGCCCGCTTCGCGGGCTGGCTGCCGACGGTGCTTATCCTAGCGCCTATGCCCCGCACCCTCCCTCCACAGCGATAAGCGTCTCGATAAAAGCCACTTCATGGTGTCCTGCGCATGGATACCCGAAGAATGGCCATCCATGATGTCAGAAACGGGTGGCGCGGGGTAAGACCGAAGGGCAGGTTTTCCGTGCCCTGCAAGGGCACCAGTAAGTAGACGGGGGCAACGCCCCCGAGCTTGTCGACGACTCGCGCTGCGCCTGCCAGGAGAACGGCGAGAATCGATCGTTTCACGCTCGACACGCATTCATGGTTCGATCGTGCTGTAGATCGCTACGGCGCTGGCGGGGATTGTGTCCCGCACGGGCGCAGCCTAACTCGTCAACCCAGACCCGACGCAAAAGGATCAAGAGTTTGCGCCTAGACGACCGGCGCCCCAATCTTCACTAACACCTTGCGCAAAGCTGAACGCTCTTCCTCCGTCAGGGAACGTGAAGGTGGCCGAGAAGTTCCACCGGGCCTTCCGCAAAGCTCCAAGGCAGCCTTAACGGTGGGGGCTTCGCCGGCAGTTTTTCCTGCGATTACACCTCGAAACTCCTCCCAGTCCCAATCAACAGCACGCATGGAGTCCAATGCTTCCTTGTACTTACCGGCCTGCGTCAGCTTTAAGAGTTCTACGCAGTGTTCAGGCATAATGCTGGCCAAGTGCGAGATGAACCCCGCGCCCCCCGCCATCGCGGTAATAGGCCACGAGTCGGTATTGTCGATTATGGCGATTCTGTCGCCGTATCGAGCGACTCCCATCAAATAATCAAGATTCCCGTTGGGGCTGGCCCATTTCAGGGACAGGACCCTGTCCAGATCCACCAGTTGGTCGAGAACCTCAAACGACATGCTGTATCCTTCCCAAAAGGTGTTGTACACCATGAGCCCGCTTTTCTTCAGCCCTGCACTGGCGGCGTGGTAAAAGCGAATCACATCGTCATCGGAAGGATGGAAATAGTATGGGGGACTCATTTGCGCTGCGTACACGCCCAGGTCTTCGGCGACGCGCCCCAATTCCTGACTGACCCGAATGTCGGTTGCCTGAGCTGAGAGGACCAGGGGCACCTTTCCATTCGTCACCTCTGCGGCCGCCTGTGCCAGTGCCGTTCGCTCTTGAACTGTAAGCATAGGGAAATCACCGCCGGCACCCGCCACGAGGAAGGCGCCCTGCCCGGTTCGGATTCCGTGATCCATCAGGTACCGAAGATTTTCCTTATAGGCCCCCAGGTCCAAGCTGAGATCTCGGTTGTAATTCGTGACCAGCGGAATCATTGGGCCGCAAAGGATCTGCCGACTGCTACTTTTGTCGGCAATGCTAGGAAGTTTCGAAGCGGCAGTTGACACGGCCACCAAACCGGTTCGCGCGAATCCAGACAGAGCCCCAGCCGCAAGCACACCACTCGTTATGAATGAACGACGGCTAAGCCCTCCGCCTTTACCATGCAGTCTTTGTTCTTTCACCGTTACTCCTTTCTCTCATGGTCGGCCGAGTATTCTGAGGCTCGGCGGCCCTGTCGATGGAGAAATATCACCTACCCTTGGCGGGGCAAGAACAGGAATTCCTGCTCGCTCCGCGAAAACTTCTGCACCCGCATCCCGTGGTTCACTTCCCCCACGTAAACATCTCCGGACTTTCCGACGGCGATGTCGTGTCCCCAGAATAATTGCCCGTCGTAATTCCCGAATGATGACCACTGCTCCAGAATGTTCCCATCCAAGCCCAACCGGCTGATGCGCCCCCGACCCGGCAAACACCCCGACAGGTCGCCGCCGTCGACCATGTAAAGAAAATCGTCTGCGCCATAGGCGAGCGCCCAGGGGCATCCCAAGGCCTCACTCTCCCACTCATAAATGAATTTGCCATCTCCAGTAAACACCTGGATGCGCCGGTTAATACGGTCGGTTACGTAAACACGTCCCTCACGATCGATCACGACGTTATGAACCTCGTTAAACTCACCGGGCTTGTCGCCCGCCCTGCCCCATTCGAGCAGAAACCTCCCTTCATGCGAAAATTTGGCGATGCGACGGTTCCCATAGCCGTCGCTCACATAGAACGACCCGTCGTGGGCCAGCGCCACATCCGTCGGCTTATTAAAGTGCTGGTGGTCCCATCCAGGTGTCCCGGCAACTCCCAGTGACATCCGCAGAGTTCCATCGTGACTGAACTTGAAAACTTGGTGCAGGTCCACATCGGTGACCCAAATATTGTCCCGATCATCCACTCGCAGCCCGTGCGGAACCAGAAACGCATTCGCTCCCCATGAATCCAGGAGTTTGCCCGCTGGGCCATCAAAGCACATCACCACCGGCGACTCGATGGGACCGCTCTTTTTTTCGCCCGCATGGTCAGCGCGGTGAAAAACAAAAACGTGCTCATGCGAATCCACGCCTACTCCTGATACCTGCCCGAGCACATAACCCTCCGGCAGAATTGGCCATCCATGCACAACCCGATAGGGCGCAAGAAAACCCATTGGTTTGACCTCCCCCTTCCGCGGCCTTCCCCTTCGCTATCAATGGTCACACGGCGAAGACTGCGCCGCAAAGAAATGGTGCGAAAACCCTGAACGCCTCTTTGCACGCCTTCATCTACTGCTTCAAAACCTTCACCACAAAGTAACTGACCGAATGCGGAACCTCCTTGAACCAATGCGGAACCCCAGCGGGAATCACCATCACATCCCCCTTGGTCAAATGCTGAACGTGTCCCCCCTGAATGTCGGTTCCAAGCCACTGGCCGGAAGAAGTCAATTTGCCCCCCACCATCTTCCCTCCCGTGACGATTGTCGCTTCGCCGTCGACAATGTAGAAGACGTCGGTCTCCTTTTCATGAAGTTCGACTTTCCCGTCTTCCGAGCGGTGAGCGCCCATGACCAGAAGATCAGAAGCCTTAACCAAAGGGCCGCTATGAGTCTGACCTTCCAGTGCGGCGGCAACCTTTTCGTGGCCGATGTAAGTGACCGGGGGGCCCCCGCCACCCCCGATCAACAAAGTAGCCGTTGCCAAAGACGCCAAAACCAAAAGTGGAAACTTCATCGTTTAATCTCCTTTTCGGGTCGCGCCGCTTCTTTCTAGTCAGCGCAGATTGAGAAGTATTGCGTCAGGCGCCGTTTATGTCAAACTACAGTTGCGCCTTGGTCCCGTGTTGCAGCGTACGCCCTTCGCCGCTTGCCATCCTTAGCGGGATTGGCCGCCGAATTTGGAGTGCTTGAGAAAGCAGGAAAACGATGAGTACTCTGAGTGAATGCAGTGCGTTCCGGGTGGTGGATCTGACGGCCGTACTGAATGATCAAATTCCGTGCTACCCCACCGATCCTCGCTTCATCAAGTCCTGGCATGTTCGGTTCAGCGAGCACGGGTTTTGCGTGTCAAAGCTCCAGATGGGCGCCCACTCCGGCACGCACGTAGACGCTCCGCTGCACTTTCTCGGGGATGGGTTTCCAGATGTCGCGGAAATTCCTTTACAAAGGGCTATAGGCA
>JBEKAD010000787.1:0-2745 GCA_050018435.1 Terriglobia bacterium | reverse complement strand
GGGCCGGATTCCTTTCTCGCCTTCGGTTTCCGTAGGTTTCACCTACGGCTACTCACGGTGTCCCGCTTCGCGGGAAGGAAGGCGGCGAATCATTGGCAGACTTATTCTAGCGCCTAAGGGGTGAGGGGGTCTCTCCGGAACAAATTGGTGAATAATTTCCTCAAACCCCTTACGTGAACAGTTTTGCCTCTTGCGCGATTTTCTCACCACGCTTGGACGCTTCCAGCCGTATTGCGCCGGTCCCGCTACTTACTCATTTCCTCAGTCCAAAGATCAAAGATCTTTCGCGCCCGTTCATCCGGCGACTTCTCATAGGACTTCATCAACGCCGCGAGCCCGTCACACAATTTGGTTGCGGTTTCCACGTAGGACTTGTCTGCGGCGGCCTGGGAAACTTCCGGCAGAGGAGGAAGTTTGCCCGCTGCCGACAAGCTTTGACGCTCGTGAGCGGCGCGGACGGCTTCCAGAATGAGCCGCGCGTGGGCCGCTTCATAGCTCTCCCCGAATCCCGCCGCCACCAAGCGCGCATGAAAGGCCCGCACGGTTGCCGCACGGGCGTCAAGGGCTGCGAACGCCGGTGACGACTCCCCCATGCCCTGTCCCGAGGTGACGGTACTTTCCCGAGGTGCGGTTTCTGCGGGCAGGCGCAGCCTGCCGTTGCCGCCTCCCCGCGCGATCACGATGTGCGCCACGTCGGGCGTCGCCGGGTAAGCGAGAAATACCGAAGCGCTGTCAAACGTCCGCCACATCTGTCCATTCACCCGGACGGAAGTAATCGGGCCGCTCCCCACGGTGGACAAGTACAGTTGCTTACTTCCAAAACGGATAGGATCGAGCTGCTGGAGTTCACCGATTCCGGGCGGAATGTGGGGTACGAGCGTCAGGCCGTCCGCGCGATATAGATACTCGAACAATCCCCGAATGAGCGCCGCCGGTGGGCCGAACGCGTCGTAGGTGATATTGATGGGCTGCTTCGGCTGATAGACATCGTTGCCAAAGTCCGTCAGATTATTATCCATACGAAAGCGGCGGGCGAAGGTGAGGAGTTGTTGCATCGAGCGGCGCGCGTCTTCATACTTGCCCAAGCGGTAATAGGCTAGCATCATCCGCGCCTCGCAGGTGGACCAATCCCCGCCGTTTACCCATTCGCCGAAACGCCACAGGCCCAGGGGCTTTTCATACATGTCATCTAGCGAGGGGTAGTTAGGGATGGTGAAGGCATAGGGGCGAAGGCCGGGTATGGACGCGATCTTGGCATAGATCTTTTCTGCCTGGGCTTGATCCACCACGCGGAAAGCAATGGCGTCGTGATTGGGCGGGGCCTCAAAATAGCCGTGCTGTGCAGCGCCAAACACGCCGTGCCGGGTGCCGTCGGGGTCCAGGGATTTGATGAAGTATCCCTCGCGGGTGGTGAGAAGCGGCAGACCCTTCCGCGCCAACTCGCGCCGCTCGCTGTAGATCGCAGCCGGGCGGGATGCGCCCGCGAGCTTCTCGAGCTCGATCAACCGGTCGAGCGCCGCGATGTAGGTAATGGAAAGCCCCGCCAGATAGGCCTTGCCATAGGTGCCGTCCGGGCGCGCCCATCCCGCGTAGCTCGGGGCCAGCAGATTGGCCGCCGGCCCCGCCAGGAAAAGATTGTTTTGGGGATCGCGCCGGGTATCAAGAAAATTGGCAGAGCGCTCCAGCTTCGGCAGGTAATGCGCGATCGCCTTGGGGTCGCGGCTGATCAGCAGCAACTCTGACTGCAAGAGCACGCCCGCCGCGGTGAACTCCAATCCCCAGTCATGAATGGCAATCCGGCCGTCGCCCTGCTTGTAAATGATGCACCCTGGCATGGCGGCGTCACACAATTGCCCGTCGGGCGCGACCCACGAATTTTTCGGGGTGCCGGGACATCCGGCGCGGCGGCCATCCCCCATCTGGTCGAACCAGAGATCCTGGGAATTTTGCAGAAAGGTGATGAAAGGCTCCTGGTAAAAAGGCAGCGCGCAGTACGTTGTGCCGTAGCTGTTTTGAATCCACCAGGCGTTCCAGGTGGGACCTTCGACCAAGCCATCCCAAACAGGAGTGTAGAGCATCGACACGTTCTGAAATTCCGGATCGGGCTCAAACATGCGACGAGATGTGTCCAACAATTGCAGGTACTCAACATCCCCGCGCCCGCGATAATGCTTGCCCTCGAACCAGTCGGCATCTGCACCGGTAGCGTTCCAACACACGGTTAACAGCGTTCCTACAAGGAACAACGCAAAGCCCCAGCACTTGCGGTTAGGGTTGAGAACGAGCGCATGTATTTTCATAAATATTGCCCCCTCGCGTTTTTTTCGCCGGGTTCCATCCAAATGAACCGGTCGGGGAAAAAACCATTTTATTTTTCACGCCCATATTCGTCACTAAATTTCCGTTTACGGATTCTAGATGATATTCCGGCTTTACTCGTAGGTTTGTGTAGCATCTTTTTCCGGGCACCGTTTGATGCGCAAAATCGTGGCCCCCGGCCGGGCAACGCTCTTGCGTCCCATGTCAGCCGCTGCCTGCTTCTTGTACCGTGGGCTTCCCGGTCATCCTCGATATGAATCCGGCAAATATCGTCTATCACCTTGCACAATGTCACCTTTTGAGCTTAGAATACATACTTGTAGGGGTTGCAAGAGCAATATCCAGAGGCGCACGACAAGTTTGATGGATTAGTGTCCGCATTTTCGCCCTGAGGGCTGCGGAACTGCGCACAGATTCCAACGGCGC
>JBEKAD010000786.1:0-2724 GCA_050018435.1 Terriglobia bacterium | reverse complement strand
ATTCGAAAGGAAGCTTTTTTATCTGTCGGTGGGTACAGAAGGCTCTTCGTCGACGCCGAAGACTGTGACTTGTGGCTAAGGATTGCCCAGCGGTGGCGGCTGGCCAACCTCGAGGCAGTGGTGGTCAAATATAGGATTCACCCGGATCAGGTATCATACCGGAAGCTGAGACAGCAAACCCTCTCCGCACTTGCGGCCCGCGCCTTTGCCTCGTTAAGGGCGGACGGGAGCCCCGAGCCGGTCATTTCGGATGAGAGGATCACACCTGAAGTGCTGGTGCGGCTGGGCGTGAACCAGGCCACCCAGCAGCGCGCTCTTGTAGGGATCTATGCTTTCTGGATTGGATTGATGTCACGAGCCTCTCAGGACGATGCAGTCCTACGGTTATTTGAAGAATTGATCGATCTGTCAAGGCCCGGCCCGGTCGATAGATATGCCCTTTCATATGCAATGCTTTCGGCAGCTCGGACTCACTACCGGCGGGGAAGCCCCGTTCGGGCTCTGGTCTATGTGGGACGGGCGCTTCTGGCTCGCCCGGTCATTGCGGGACGCCCTCTGAAGCGGGCGTTGAACTCCTTTTTTCGCCGATTCAAAGGCGAGGAAGGCAGAGCATGAGAGTGGTGCACGTCAACCACGGCTCGACCGACGGCACCGCTTCGATCGTTGATTCCTACCAGAGAACCGAACCGGGGGTACGAGTTTACCACCAGGAAAACCGGGGGTTGCTATGGCACCTCAATTGAGCGTCATCGTTCCCACTTATAACCGCAGAGAAATCCTGTTGAAGACACTGGAAGCCTATAAACGGCAAACTGCGGCAGATGAAATGCTGGAAGTTATTGTTGTCGACGATGGGTCGACGGACGGAACTGGGGAAGCGGTTGCACAAGCTGCTCTCTCCTCACCGTTTCCCATCCGGCTGCTTCGTCAAGATAATCGAGGATTGGCCACAGCACGAAACCTCGGAATTCGGAGTGCGAAGGGTGAGCTTATTCTTTTTGGCGACGACGACATTATTCCCACTCCGACGTTTGTGGCCGAACACGCGGCGTGGCACAGAAAATACCCCGCTCCCTCCGTTGCCATCTTGGGGCACGTCGCGTGGTCTCCCGACGTAAACCCGACGCCTTTCATGGAATGGTTGGGACGGGATGGGGTGCTCTTCGGTTTCGGTCATCTTTCGCCAGGAAGTGAGGTGGAATTTGCCGTCTTTTGCAACACCAGCGTGAAAAAAAGCTTTCTGCTCGAGCATGGTATGTTTGATGAGGACTTCCGCGGCTACGGTTGGGAGGACGTAGAACTGGGTTACCGGTTGATGAAAAAGGGATTCCGTCTCCTCTACAACAGTGACGCGATCGGGCACCACTACAAGCACATGTCCTTCGCCGACGTCTGCCGCCGCGCAGAGTTGGTCTGCGCGGCGAGTGCGCTCCTCGAGACTAAGGAAGCGGGTCGGCATATGAAAGAACGGGAGTCGCGTGGAGAAGCGCTTTCATGGAAGCGGAAATTGAAGAGGGCCGTGGCAAAGCTAGTCGCACCCTTCTTGGTACCACTGACCCCGCTTTTGGACACTCAGATCCGCTTACCCAGGGAGGTTTACCAGACACTGTACATGTACCACGTCTTGCCGAAGGCCCAAGCTAGGTTCAATAGCAGCAAACCCCAACACGAGCATGCCAAGGGGATCTGAGCATCGTTGATGAGCGGAGAAGCTGGGCCGGCATTTTACACTGCTGCTTATCTGCGCCGCCCATAAGCCTCCGGGACCTGTCGGAGACGGACGTCTTTTATGTGTCCCGAGCATGAAGTTACCGCCATGCTTTCGCCTCCCCGGGATCCTCAAGCCTTGGCCCGAAATATCACTCGCCTGCTCGACGACGATGGTTTAAGGCAGCGGCTCTCGGCGAATTGTTACAGGGTCATCGCCTCCGAGAACAGATGGGTGCTAGAAGCGTGGAGGTGGTGAGGAGTTTCTGGTCATTGGAGCAAGCGGGCGCGCGGCTGGCCTCACATTTGAATCGCGCGGCGGGTGCTGGGTCTGTCGCCGCCAATTGTGGAGTTATCCTGAAGGCACCGTAGGTCCTGGAGGGAAATGGAGTGCACTTGCACGCGTTGCCGATTCAAAATTCTTCGCCGCGAGTCGCGATCAGTATCCTGAATTGGAATGGCTGGCAGGATACCCTGGAATGCCTCCAGTCCGTCCGGCAGCTCGATTATCCCAACTACTTGATCGTGGTGGTTGACAACGGCTCAACGAACGATTCGGCGGAGAGGATCAAGGGCTGGGCGTCCGAGCATCTCGGTCCGGGGCATGCCTTGGTCGAATACCTGGAGGAGACCGCCATTCGGGGTGGGGACGACCCGGCCGAGGCCGCCTTGGAAAACGCACCGTCGGCGAACCGGCTGGTCCTGGTCCGGAATAAGGATAACCTGGGTTTCACGGGAGGAAACAACGTTGCCATCCAGTACGCACTCCGACGCAAGATTCCCACGGACTACGTCTTCCTGTTGAATAACGATACCTGGCTCGAGCCCGACTGCGTGGAGCAGCTAGTTGCCGTTCATCGCCAGACGGGAGCCGGCATTGTCGGCGCCGTGGTGCTGGATGGAACCGATCACCAAGTCGATTTCGCGGGCAGAACCACCCTCGTGCGGAATTTTTTCAGCCCCTACGTAAACTGGCACCTTCCTCCTCCGGCCAACGGCGAAGATTCCTGGACGTCC
>JBEKAD010000785.1:0-2742 GCA_050018435.1 Terriglobia bacterium | reverse complement strand
CTTGCCGCCAGAGGTCTTTTTCCGCGCCATGGGCGCTGCCCATGATGCTCTGGGGTGTCCGTTGGACGTGGTGGATTTGGACGAAGATAAGGCCTTCACCCAATACTTTAAGGGCAAAGGGGAACTCTTGCGCGGGGGATAGTCTGCGAGAGCGGGTAGGGGAAAATTTCGAAGAATTACGATCTTCACCGCCGAGGCGCTGAGACGCAGAATAGGTGTCAGGTATCAGGTGTTAGGGTTTTGCTGGCACCTGGCACCGGGAACCTAACACCTCCTCTGCTCTGCGCCTCCGCGCCTCGGTGGTGAAAAATTCTGGCGATTCGCGAGCCACTCCCGGCAACAATCGCACACGAATTCCAAAGGGCGCTTCGCGAAACGCCCCTCTACACGGAAAACCCTCGAATCCGCGCCGGTTGCGCGCTGCCGTGACATATTGTCCGCCGCCCGCCACGCGGGGATGGTGATCCTCGGCCAGACCCTGTGCTAGAATCACGCCGCGACCGCAAAGCCACCGCGCCGGCGAAAGGCGATGTCGTGAAGTTTTGCTATCCTCTGTGAGGGGAAGGAAGGGGATTTTAGCCCTAGTGAGGGATTGTAAAGCCTCTTCCCCGGCACCGTGACGAATTCATAGGGAGATTGCCATGTTGACACCTCGAGACCGTTGGCTGGCCCTCTTAGCGGGAGAAAGTCAAGTTCTCTGCGACTACTGGGGTACGGCAGAGGTTACCGACCGGCTGCGCAAAGAGTTGGGATGCGCTTCCGAACGAGCGCTCTGGGAGCGGCTGGGAATCGACAAGCTGGTGCTTCTCGGTCCCACACATCCGCTGGCCAAAGAAGACACTTGGCACATTCAATCGCTCTGGAGCATCTGGCACGTTGAAGTCACGAATATTTCCTACGGGGATGGTCTGGGCACTTACGAAGAGGCCGTTTCCAACCCGCTGGCGAAAGCTGAAACCGCGGCGGATGTCGAGCGCTTCGACTGGCCGGACCCCGCGCTGTTTGACGTGGAGGGCATGCGCGCGAAGTGCGAAGCGTGGCACAGCTACCCCATCCTGGGTGGGTGCTACGAGCCGTTCTACCTTTACTGCCGGCTGCGGGGCATGGAACAGGCGCTGGCTGACCTCGCCGTAAACCCCGCCGTGGCGGAAGCCGCCCTGGAGCGCATCTATTACATCCACGAATCGGCCATTCGCCGCACCCTCGAGGCGGCCAAAGGGCTGATCGATTTCATCTACGTCGCCGAAGACCTCGGCACGCAGGACACGCTGCTGATGAGCCCGGCATCCTTCCGCCGCTTCTTGAAGCCCAGGATGCGGAAGATGATCGATCTCGCTCACTCCTTCGGCGTCAAGGTGATGCACCATGATGACGGCGCCATTCGGCCCCTTCTGCCGGAACTGATCGAAATCGGCATCGATGTCCTCAATCCCATCCAGTGGCGCTGCGCCGGAATGGGGCGGGAAGAGTTGGCGCGGGATTTCGGAAAGTCACTGGTGTTTCACGGCGGCGTGGACAATCAGCAGACCCTGCCCTTTGGCACACCGGACGACGTGAAGCAGGAGGTGGCCGAAAACATCCGCATCTTCCGCAGGGGCAAAGGCTACATCGTGGCCCCTTGCCACAACATCCAGCCCAACACGCCCACGGCAAATATCCTGGCGTTGTATGAGGCCGTCCACGAAAACGCCGCCTGACGCGGGGAATGGGATCGCTCGCGGCAATCGGCGGGCGCGTGGGAATCACCGAATCGAAGTCGCGCTTCCTGGCTTCCTTCCGCGCCTCAATCCATTCGTAAGGATTGACCTCGGAGATCGAGGGCGTGCCGCCCGCCACCCAGTTACCGGAGGCAAATGCGCGCTTCCCCGGGAGGGAAATTATGACGCCGCCCGGCATGTGCCCTGCGCGTTCCAGGGTTTTCACCCCGCGTCTTTTGGTGCCCCGGATAAGAAACATTTAACTCAAGTTCTTGTCGCCTCTGCCGATGCAGAAGGTTGAGCAACGTGTGCCCGAGTGCGCTGGCCAGGTGGTATAGGAGGGGGTCGAGTATCCCCCAGGGGCGCACCGGGGAAACCTTCTGGTCAAGGAGTAGTTTAAATGCAGGATAAATCGTTTAAGGCCGCAACGATCGTAACCCCGGATGTAGCCAATCGGCTGGTTTTGGAAGCAGCGTTTAACAATTGGGCGGAGGAGACCAAGCCTGCCAGCATCCTTCACGTTCATTACTATCACGATATGGAAGCCCACGCTCGGGGCTATCAGGTGGTTTACGAGGAACCGTGGATGCCTTATTTGGCGCCCGAAACACCCCGGGAGGAAGAGACTGCCAGAATGCTGGTTTAAGGGAAATCGAGGTTCGGCTGTGACCCTCGTCACGTCCTCCTCCGGGGGCACCGGCAGGCCCGTGGCGGTCGGGCGCGACGGGGCACAGTCGGCCATGGCGCTGTCAGGGCGCGCCGGGCCGTGAGCCACGCGGCTGGTGCGATGGTTAGGTAGGTTGCACGTCATGGTCCGTGCGCGGCGAACCTGCGGGCCCGCCGCGCGCGTTTTTCATCCTCGATGCGGCCGGGTCGCAGGGTTACCCCCAGGGCGCGGAAAACCCTTCCCCTGCTGCTATTCTGACGCATCTTCCTTTTTGTTATAGGCGGGTTTTTTTGTCGAACTGCTTGGCATGACGGCAGTTAGTCGTTCGGTCGTGTGTGGGTCTCCTGACTACATGGCCGGTAGGGTGACGCCGAGAGC
>JBEKAD010000784.1:0-2945 GCA_050018435.1 Terriglobia bacterium | reverse complement strand
CCAGTCGTATTTCAGGAAGTCGACTCCCCACGCGGCGTAGGTCTGCGCGTCCAGCTCTTCATGGCCGTAGCTGCCTTCGCGGCGGTCGCAAGTCGTAGGACCTGGTGACGAATACAATCCAAACTTTAGACCTTTGCTGTGAATGTAGTCGGCAAGCGCTTTCATATCGGGAAAGTTCTTATCCCCGTGGATCACCCCCTGGGCGTCGCGCTCGCCCGCCCAGCAATCATCGATGTTGACGTACTCATAGCCGAGCGCCTTCATGCCGTTCCGGACCATCGCGTCGGCTTGGGCTCGAATCAGGGCGTCCGACACCTGGCAAATGTTGCCGTACCAACTGTTCCAGCCCATGGGTGGTTTTTGAGCAAGGCCGTTATCCTGCGAGCGTAGAATTGCACTGCAAGAGAAAAGCACTATGAATACGAGGCATCGCCCCAAGATCCGGCAACGTGAACTCTGCTTCATGGTAGAACTCCTTTTCGAGGACTCGGTCTAATGCGTGCGCTGAAGGCCCTGTCTCTCCGGCAAGGAGGGTCTGCTTCCCAGGGCGTCGCGGGTCATCTTACTCCCTCGCAGGGAGGGTCGGCAACCATTTGGGTGACTCCCCTCCTTGATAAGGAGGGGGTAGGGGGCATAGGCGCTAGAATAAGTCTGCCAATGATTCGCCGCCTTCCTTCCCGCGAAGCGGGACACCGTGAGTAGCCGCGTAGGTGAAACCTACGGAAACCGAAGGCGAGAAAGGAATCCGGCCCTGAAGGGGCCGACCTTTCCCACGGTCAACCCCGTTGGGGTTGAAGGGTGCATTGGGTTCTGCGATCCGCAGGTTAGAACCTGCGGCTACCCACGGTTGGCCCCTTCGGGGCCGGACCGGAAATTGCTTATTCTTGCGCCTATGGGGTGAGGGGGTCTCTTCGGAACAAATTGATGAATAATTTCCTCAAACCCCTTATGTGAACAGTGTTGAACTTAGCTGGCGTTTTTTCCGTAGGTAGCAAACGAAATGGTAGTGGGTAAGTTTGATCCCTGCGCCAGATGGATCATAGCGGAAATCGGTAAGGACAACGGCGTTTATGGGGAGTAAAGCGAGCAATCTCCTCCGGTATTACGGCACTGGCGACGGAAGGGCTGCATGCGTCATGACCCCCCCCCGCGCCAGACATCTTGTCCCTAAGCCCGATCCCTTACGGTTGCCATTCCCCAACCCTGTACGCCTCGACCGAGTCTGACTTGGGTCAGATCAATGCCGGATTCTGATTTAAGTTCATTAAGGGTTGTCCCGATATATTGCTTGAAGAAGGATTCCTTGGAGTCCGTGGCGAGCATCGGGAGGCGCGCGAGCGGTCTGAAGGCAGTGAGGCGGGATTCGGGGAGTCGGTATGTACGAGAGGTCCAGAAGGCCTATCGAGATTCTGTTGGTGGAAGACAACCCTGCGGACGTGCGGCTGATGATCGAAGCCCTCCGCGACGCCAGGGTCAGCAACCATCTGACCGCGGCGCCGGATGGACTGGAAGCGCTGGCCCTGCTGCGCGGCACGCCCCCGCACAAGGAAGCGGGTCATTTTGATCTGATTCTGCTGGACCTCAACCTTCCCAAGAAAAATGGCCGCGAAGTGCTGGCAGACCTGAAGAGCGACCCTCGACTCAAACGCATCCCGGTGGTCATCCTCACCACCTCCAAGGCTGAAGAGGACATTCTCAAGACCTATGACCTTCACGCCAACTCCTATGTGACCAAGCCGGTGAGATTCGAGCAGTTCATGCTTGTGGTCAGGTCGATAGAAGATTTTTGGCTTTCTGTGGTAACGCTCCCTGGAGGGAAAACCGATGGTCATCAGTTCGACTCGAACGCTCCTTATTGAGGATAACCCCGCCGACGCCCGGATGATCCGCGAGGCCCTGTCCGAAGTCCCCGAGGGGGCCTTCGAAGTTGAGTGGGCTGAGGGGCTGGCCAAGGGCCTGGAGAGACTGGGGGGGGAGGTCGTGGATTTGGTGTTGTTGGATCTTTGCCTGCCGGAGAGCCGGGGCTTAGCCACCTTTACGACCACGCAACAGTGTGCGCCTGACGTCCCCATCATTGTGTTGACGGGGTTGGACGATCACGAACTGGCCCTGAAGGCCGTCCGGGACGGAGCCCAGGACTATTTGGTGAAAGGGCAAATCGAGGCCCCATCCCTGGTGCGTTCGATGCAGCACGCGGTGGTGAGGCATCGCCTGTCCCGCGAGACGGATGGCCACACCTCGAAAGACGAACTTACCGGTCTTTATAACCGCCAAGGCTTTCTCGCGCTGGGCGAACAATTCTTGCGGTTTGCCGATAAGGCCAAGTGCAAATTGGCCTTGCTTTATGCCGACGTCGACGGGCTGGAAAGGATCAACCAGGCTTTTGGACGTGCGGAAGGCGACGCGGCTTTGCAAAGCGTTGCCGGGGCGTTGCGCGAGACGTTTCAGGAATCCGACCTTATCGCACGGGTGGGCGGGGATGAATTCGCTGCCATGTGCTTCACCTTTTCCGACTGGCCAAAGTGGGATTTCAAGGCGGTGTTCGAGCAAGCCGTGCGGCCCCATTCCCCTGAGGGGCAGCGGCCGTGTTCCCTGACGGTAACTTGGGGATTGTCCATCTATGACCCTGCCAAGCCTTGCGCGCTGGCCACCTTGGTCAAGCGTGCCGAGGCACAAGCGCACCCTGATTGCCTTGGCCCCGCGGCGTGAGGAGAAACCCGCGGGTAGCGCAGCGCGGCGGAGGCACAAAAGAAAGTCAAAAGGCAAAAGGCAAAGGGCAAAAGTGAAAAGCGGACCCCCTCACCCCCACCCGCAAAACGCGGGGTGCCCTCCGCCTTGCGGTGCCCCCACTCCCCCAAGGGGGCGAGGGAAGATGAATGCTTGGAGTTGGTGCTGAGAGTAGCCGGTAGCACTGCGTGGCTCCTCCGTCGTGTAAAACAATGTCG
>JBEKAD010000783.1:0-3267 GCA_050018435.1 Terriglobia bacterium | reverse complement strand
CATGAAAATTCCGGACAGGACCCCTCACCCGTCTCGCTCCGCTCGCCACCCTCTCCCCATGGGAGAGGGCGGGGTTCCTCCACGTTTTGCCTCCCTCTCCCTTGGGGAGAGGGTGCCCGACGAAGGAGGGTGGGTGAGGGGTCATTTTCATGCTTCGGGGTGACGCCAAGCGACATGAGCGACTGTGTTGAGGCTGTTCTGAGCACGGAGGTCACAGAGACATTACACGCCGAAGGGAAAATCTTCGCGGCGCACAAAGAAGTTGGCTCTTAGCCCAACTTCCACACTTTTTGAAAAATGGCATTGAAAAATAAGGAGTTGTAAGTTTTTCCGTCACTATCAGCAGTTCGACGGGAGACTGCGGTAACTCCTGAGCAGTCTAACGGCTTGCCCGCGAGCAGGTTTCATGTTCGTAACCATACCGTCGTGAGCTCCACGCCTGTCAAGGGAAAAAGTACCGAACGAAGGCTCTTTTTGGAAGCTATCCATTCGTCACTATTTTGGAGATTTGTGACACCCGTGTTGAAAACACTTAGCTTATCCCTGCCGGCAGCGCCAAAACCGGCGAAGAGCCTGGAAGTTGGGCTAGGGGTCTTTTTCCTCCCCAGTTCAACCTCTGATCGAGACCCTGCGATGCGTAGCCATTGTCGTTATTGGAGCTCTTCAAGAGCGCCGGGCTCAGTAGCTGAGCTCGCGATAGGAGAGAATCTGTGGGGAGCCGGGGAGGACTTGGGCCACAACGCATGAATTATACAGAGCGCTAATCGTTGCATTGCCCGAACCATATGGCGCACTGAGGACCGTGCTCCCGGCTCCAAGCACAGAGCCGCTCAAGGTGATATTCCCGTTGGAAGGAGGAGTGAAATTGATCCCGCCGTTGGCGATAATCACTCCCTGATAGTTGAGATTGCCCGTTACGGACAGGTTACCATTGACCAGCAGGAGCCCATAGCCCGTGTTGCCGTTGCCGGTGATGGTAAGTGGCTCGTTGGCATAAACGATTTGGACGGTCCCGGAAGTTCCCCCGGAAGGCTGAGTACCCAGCGTCGTACCGCTGGCCGTGTAGCTCATTCCGTTGAAGGTAACGTGGCCGGGGTCCACGGAAGTGATCGCTGTCGCGGTCGGCTGGTATTGCGAAATCACCGTTGCCACCGACTGCGGAAAGGGCGCAACGAACCATTTCGTTGCGGGATTGCCGCTGATCGAAGCCCAGGACGAAGATATTGTGCCTCCTGCCAGGATTCCCGGCAAGGGCGTGACGGGAAGCGGACAGCCTGCGCCTCCAGGGTTATTGTCGTTGCCCGCGACGATGACATTCGCCGGAGTGGTCGTATGACCCGAAATGCTTGCTGAACCCCCAGAAGCGAGCTCTGCCAGGGGTGTGAAGCATCCTCCCCCGCCTGTTGCTCCTGCGACCTCCGTCTGCAAAATCTTCATGACCTTGGTCGAATCCACTGCCAAGGCAGTCAGGACAAAAACGAGCGTGCCCGCGCCGGAGGAATGGGTCTGATGCGTCCCGTTCCAATAAATCGGCGTCGTGCTGTTGAGGACTCCATCCTGATTGATGTCCCTATGCGCTGAGTATTCGGTCATCAGGGTAATCCGGACCCACTTAAAGGGGATTGCGGTGGAGGTCCCGATGCCCGGCTGATCGCTGTTGATGGTAGTGACGCTGGCAGACGCGAAGCCTCCCGGAAATTCCGCGGAGTATTCGGAGTCGTAGTAAGGCGACGTGGCGTTCGTGGGTTGAACGGGATCCGAGGAGCTGCTATTCACAATGTAGAGCACCTGGGAGACGGAGTTGGGCAGCGAAGGGGTGATGGTATCCGGCGCCGAGCACTTCATCCGTCCGCGGGCTTCCTCAAGCCCTGCCAAGGCAGCATAAAACGCCCGCCCCCGCGCCTGGGCAGTCTGCCCCAGACGGACCTGACTATCCGTTAAGAGGACTAGCGAGACTGCCAGGCCGCTGAGCAGGAAGATGATGATTAATGCGAGCAGCAGGGCAATTCCCCGCTCCCGAGAATCTGA
Organism: Terriglobia bacterium; assembly: GCA_050018435.1. Taxonomy (GTDB): domain Bacteria; phylum Acidobacteriota; class Terriglobia; order UBA7540; family UBA7540; genus Bog-366. The sequence goes on along the minus strand of JBEKAD010000783.1, from coordinate 1,239 downwards.
ACGGGTCCGCCAGGAATAGTTCATCTCACAACCTGCGTCCATCTGAGACGCTTGGGAATCGGGTATGCGGCTCTCAGCCTTTCTTGTCTGGTGCTGCATGGCTTAGAAATTCATCCTCGGACAAGTTGCGGTCAGGGTTGCCGCCGCGGGAGAACCACTCTCGTTCCCGCTCGACTGAAGAACCAGGTTGATGTAGATGGTCTGCACATTCAGAGGGAACGATTGAGTGGTGGAGGGATTGGTGTTCCAGGCAAACAAGGGCGTCCCTTGAATCTGGTTCTGGACGTTATTCAGCAAGAGAGTTGTCACCGTTGATGACGCCAGCGTTCCGTTCAAGTTTATCAAGGTACTATTCCGGTAGAGATTTTGTGAGCCGGAGGCAAGGACGTACTCGATTTGTTCCACGGTGCCGTCTTGATTGGCATCGGCTTGAAAGACCACGTCGTAGGCCGTGACCGTAACGAACGGCGTGGCGACAAGTCCCGGAGAACTCGCCGCCGCAGAGGAAGTGAAGAGTTTGGCAGAGGGATAGCCGGCCATCCGGAGTTCCCTGGTCATTTGGTTGAGGGCCGTCGTCCCGCTGTCAAACAAGGTCGACGCGCTTACCTGGAGCTGTACACCTTGATAGCTTTGAAGCACCAGGGCCAGCGCCATGGCCGTGAGGGTTCCGAACAAGGCAACCACCAGGACAAGTTCGAGGAGACTTCCACCTGTGTCCGAGAAATTTGATTCGCCGGGAAGGGAGCCAGTCCCTTTCCCCCGCGATGCCTTGCCCGGTTGATGTTTTCTTACCCACATAAATCAAGGTCCCTATGGCGCTGTCAGGGTCTGGAACTGCACCACGGGCGCCAGCCCCCCGGTCAGACTCACCGCCTTGCCTGCGACGATGGTCTTCTTTCCATAGCTGTTCGTCACCGAGATGTTCCATCGGATCGAGTACTGTTGCCCCGCGGGATCAGCCAATTGCGTTGAGAACCCCACCGGGGCCGCCTGCGAGAAGTCGATGAGCCCCGATGCGGTCAGCGGATTCCCACAACTTGTTCCCGGCGTTCCCGGGCACCCCACTTCCACGGTATTGCCGTTCAGATCCGCAAAGCTTCCCGATGGGGCGGAGATGTTCTCGCGAATCTGGTCGAGTTCCTTCTGAGCCAGTCGGGCGGTTTCGCTGGTTACACTGGTCAGTGTGGCTAAACGTTCCTCGAGGGGGAACAACATGGCCAGTCCCAGGAGCGCGAACGC
>JBEKAD010000782.1:0-3285 GCA_050018435.1 Terriglobia bacterium | reverse complement strand
TGCTAGGCCGCCCCTTTGGGGCTGAATGCGCGCACCCGCGGTGTCCAGCAGAAGATGTGGGACACGATCAGTTGGGGGAGAGGGGGGACCGCAAGGCGGAGGGGGCCCCACGTTTTGCGGGTGGTGGGGGTGAGGGGGTCTCTCCGGAACAAATTGATGAATAGTTTCCTCAAACCCCTTATGTGAACAATATTGCTGCAAGGGCACAAGATAATAGCCGGGGGCAACGCCCCATAGGCGCTAAGGTAAGCACGCTCGGCCTGTAGTAAGCCACGGTAGTGGCGACATCATGTGGCCCACGGCGGAAGCCGTGGGATCGGACTGCGCACAGCAGCGCATGAGCCACGGTAGTGGCGACATCAGGATCCTGCCCAGGCCGTCGCGATGATGCCGCCCCTGCCGGGGCTTAAGAGATCATTCCATCTCCGGATTTTCCCACGGCGGGTGAAGCTGTAAAAAATAAACAATCTCGCGCAGAGACGCCGAGGCGCAGAGACTCGGAAAGATCAACTGCATTGTTTTCTTTGTGCCTCTGCGGCTTTGCGTCTCTGCGCGAAATGCTTTTGCTCTTCCAGGGAATTTTTTCACAGCTTCGGGGGCCGTGGGCTAAATGATGACGCCCGCGACGCGGGCTTTCGGCGTTAAGATGTCCGCCAGCACGACGGGTTCGATTTTCGCGAGGGGAGGCGGCGCCGTGGGGGAAACAGCCGATGTGGTGATTGTAGGCGGAGGGATTGTGGGCGCGAGCATCGCCTATCATCTGGCCGAGGCCGGATGCGCGAACGTCCTGGTGCTGGAACGCGAGCCTTATCTGGGCCGCGGGTCCACCGGCAAAAGCATGGGAGGCGTGCGCGCGCAGTTCTCCACCGAGATCAATATCCGCCTGTCGCTCTATGCTCTCGATTTTTTTGCCCGCTTCGAGGAGGCCACGGGCTGCCCCGGCGGCTATCGTCCGCAAGGCTACCTGTTTGTGGCGACGAACGAGAAGCACTTGGCCTACTTGCGGACCAATTACCAACTCCAAGTGGCGTGCGGGGTGAAGTCGGTGGAACTGCTCCCGCCCGCCGAGGTTCTGCGCCGTATGCCGCATTTGCGCCCGCACGACATCGCGGGTGGCAGTTTCAGTTCCACTGACGGTTTTGTGGACCCGCACAGCGTCATGACCGGCTTCATGCAGCGCGCGACCGAAAAAGGCGTACGCCTGTGGAAGGGTGCAGAAGCCACGGCGATTTTGCAAGACGCGCAGGGCATCGCGGCTGTCGAGACCACGCGCGGCCGAGTAACCACGCGGACAGTGGTAAATGCCGCCGGGCCGTGGGCGGCGCAAGTAGCAGCATTGGCCGGAGTGGAATTGCCCGTCGAACCCCTGCGCCGCATGTTGGTCCCCACCGAGCCTTTCCCGCTCATCGCGCGCGAAGCGCCGATGACCATCGATATGGCCACGGGTTTTCACTTCCGCCCCGAAGGGTTGGGAATCCTGCTCGCCTGGAATGATCCGGAGGAGACGCCGGGATTCAAAAGCAATTTCGATCCGGAATTCATCGAGAAAATTCTTCTGCGTGCCGTGGACCGCGTTCCCTGCTTTGAGGCGCTGGAAGTGAATCCCAAGCGCGCTTGGGCCGGCCTCTACGAAATGACCCCGGACCATTACCCCATCCTCGGGCCCGTGCCGCAGGTCCCCGGTTTGTTCCTCGCCAACGGCTTCAGTGGCCACGGCGTGATGCACTCACCTGCCACTGGCAAGGTTATGGCGGATTTGATCCTGCACGGCCACTCTGACCTGATCGACGCCCGCGCCCTCAACCTCGCCCGTTTCGCCGGAGGCCGCCTCATCCACGAAACCGCTGTGCTGTGAGGGTGAGCGGCGCTTCAGCAGTCGCGGCCGGGACTGCCGGGCCCCTACGAGCACAGGGGTCCGTCAAAGTCCAATAGGGTTGAAAGGGACCCCTCACCCACCGCCTTGCGGTCCCGCCTCTCCCCTGGGAGAGGGCGGTGGTTTCAATTTCTATCCCTCTCCCCTGGGAGAGGGCTGTGGTTTTAATTTCTATCCCTCTCCCTTGGGGAGAGGGGGGACCGCAAGGCGGTGGGTGAGGGGTCTCTTCGCAAGTAATGCATTCATGGCCCCAGAAGTATGTGACACCCGCGACTTTGACGGAATCCTGTCTTATGGGCCAGCCTGCGCATGCAGGCCGATGGTCGGAATCCTCCGATAGGCCAGAGGTGCTCTATGAAACTTCGCATCCCCATCCTCATTCTGTTTCTTGCCTTCGTTGCCCAGTCCGCTCTGCCACAAGAGGCCGGAGTACCACTCGGGAAGGATCAGGTCAGGGAGGGCATCGGTCCCACTCCCGGGCAGGTTCGCGTGAACCCGAAAGACGGTCTCAAGTATGTGTGGATACCGCCGGGCACCTTCATGATGGGTTGCTCGCCCGGGGACAACGAGTGCTATGACTTTGAAAAGCCAGCGCACCAAGTGACGATTACCAAGGGTTTCTGGATCGGCCAGACGCCCGTCACGGTGGGCGCCTACAAGCGGTTTGCAGGGAGTCCAGGACGGCAGATGCCTGGTTCTGGTCCTCCGTGGTTCAATCCTGGCTGGACGTATGAGAACCTGCCGATGGGCGACGTGTCTTGGTATGATGCCCAGGATTACTGCAAATGGATAGGAGGACGGCTGCCGACGGAAGCGGAGTGGGAATACGCGGCGCGAGGGGGCAGCACGGAGGCCCGCTACGGCCCTCTCGGCGAGATCGCTTGGTTCAGCGAAAACAGCGACCGCCAAACCCACGCGGTGGCCCTGAAACGCCCCAATGGTTTTGGGCTGTACGACATGTTGGGGAACGTGGCGCAGTGGGTGAATGACTGGGAGGACTGGGACTATTATCAGAACAGCCCGTCGCAGGACCCCCCGGGGCCTGCGGGCGATACGTATCACGTTGTGCGTGGTGGGGCCTTTTACCGGGCTGCCAGACACGTTCGCGTGTCGATGCGTGACGGGAGCGTTCCTACCATCTGGGTCAGCACCACCGGTTTCCGTTGTGCTGCGAAAGTGGTTAATCCTTGATACTTTTTTCCTCTTGACTGTTATGGGTTGGTGAGGGCAAGGTCGGCTGTGGCAGGTTTAGGGGCGATTTCCCCACGGCTTGCGCCATGGGCTACGATCTTTCACTCGTGTCCAAAACAGTTTTTGAGTTATTGAGAGAAAGCGGCAGTTGCCCTCCTGTAACGGCTGTTTCAGAATGACGTTGTGGAAACATCTCTGAAGTCCGTTGAGGAGGGCACAAG
>JBEKAD010000781.1:0-3526 GCA_050018435.1 Terriglobia bacterium | reverse complement strand
GGCAATAATCACGAGATTGTCCGACGGCATTCCGCTGGCCTTGGCGATTCCGAGAGCGTTGTCGTACGTGGCGCCGGCATCGACCCGTCCGTCCAGGACGGCAGCGATGACCTTCAGGTGGTCGCCCGCGAAAAGGGTTTCCTTGAAGAAGCTGTCCGGGTTGATGCCCTTTTCGACCAGCATCGCACGCGGGTAGACGTAACCGGAAGCCGATTTCGGGTCGACGAAGGCAAAGCGCTTTCCCTGCAAGTCCGCAAGCGACTTCAGCCCTCCGTCCTTGCGGGCCACGATGATGCCGCGGTAGGTTGCGGAGCCGTCGATAACCGACTGGGCGATGATTCGAATCTTTCCGCCGCGGACGGCGTCCACGTACGCAAACGGCGAGAAACTTCCGATGTCTACTTCGCCCGCCTCCATCTGTGTGCGCAGGTCCCCGTAATTTTTGGCGACGTACAGAGCAACTTTCTGCCCGATGACGTCGGAAAGGTAGGACGTGAGGGGTTCGAATTCGGCCCGCTCGTCGGTTTGCCCCAGCACGGGCGTGAACCCAAACTTCAGGTCGCGCGCGGCGACCGGACGACCCGCGAACGCGGCAACCACAACGGAAAGAACCAACCAGACGACGTGACGGCGGCGCATCATCCACCTCCAGTTGTGCGATTCAGGGACGACGTCGGAACACGGCCCATCCTCCGGAATTTCCATTCTGGACTCCCGGGTCCTATTCAGTGTACACCCAGCCGCCATCCATCGATCCCGGGAGTTGCGTCCTTTCCTCCGGGAGCTGTCTTTGGGCTCCGCCCAGCGCCAATTTCGCCGCACCGGGAAAATCCAAAAGCGGGAAATCCTGTCTTTTCTTTTCAGCAAGGGTAGTGCGGACCTGTTTTGTAGGTCCGCGACTTTTCGTGCCCGCCAAGACTCGTCGTCTCGTTTCACTATTGCCTCCGCACGGCGTCGCGCATAGATTGATCGCCTGTCCAGGTTGCGGCGCCCGTTCCTCTATGACCGCTACATCTGCGTGACAGTAAAATTGCTCCCCTCGAGGGGCAAGCTGGAGGAACGGGATTACGCGCGGTTGGTGATTGCACTGGTGCGGATGCGGCAAAAGCGACGATTTGCGCTGACGGCCTGGGTTTTTCTGCCCGATCACTGGCACGCCATCATTTATCCGCCCCATCCGCTCAGCATGGTGCAAGCGATGAGTGCCCTCCAGGTCAGCTCGATAGTGGCAATTAACCACGGCCGGCACGAGAAGGAAAGCCGCGGACCTACAAAACAGGTCCGCGCTTGCTGTGTGAACGTCACGTATGGTAGGTCGTAGGTGGTACGTGGCAGGTGGGGTAATGGGAAGGGTAGGTGGTAGGTGGCAGGTCGCAGATAGGGAGTCCCCACATACCACCTGCGACCTACTACCTACCATTGTAACGCCTTCAGCGCAGAAGGTACGCACCCAAAACCGCACGGCAGCGATCCCGATAGGCTTCAATCGGCGCATCGCTCGGTCCCACCAGCCACTGCAAGCAATACCCATCCACCAAGGCGCGGATCGTCGTGGCGGCGTCCTGGGGATTCACGCGCCGGAACTGCTGCTCGCGAATTCCCAGCTCGACAATCTCGGTATCGCGGCGATGACAGGTCTCGAAGAAACTCCCCAAGAGTGAACGGAATCGTTCCTGGTGCGTGCCCAACGCCACAAAATCAAAAAAGACGAGGTAGAGCTTCCGGTTTACCTCCGCGCTGTGAAACAGCACTTCCAATTCCGAAACCAGTTTTCCGCGCGCCGAGTCCTGCGCTTGCAGGACTTCATCCAGCGTTTGGTTCAATTGCCGCAGGAGCCACTCCAGAACCCCGCTGAGCAGGTCTTCCTTCGTGGGGAAATAATAGAGCGCGCCGCCCTTGCTCGATCCGGCACGGGCGACAACGGAATCAAGGGTCGTCCCTTGAATCCCCTTCTCCAAAATCTCCGCGTATCCCGCCCTTACCAGGGTATCCCGGCGGCGGTCAGCAAGTTCCGGATTGGCACGTCGAGGGCTCATTTTCTCCTTTCTGTGTTCAAAAGACGTCTGGTCGGATTATTTCTGACTGGTCATTTTTGTCAATAAGATTCGGCGACTGGCAGTGTCCTAATTTGCGGAGAAGCCCCAACGGGGCGGCCTAGCAAAGCCCAGGCCAACGGCCTGGGTTAACGGATTGTTTCTCGCGCTGAGCCCTGAATGGGCGATCTACGGAACCCACTGTTCCGTACCACAGATCGAGATGAAAATGCCGTTTGGAAGATGATGGAGGCAACTGCTAGCGCGCCCCTTCAGGGCTTGCGGATGGAAACAGGTTGGGTTTCCCTGACCCAGGCCGCTGGCCTGGGCTGTGTTAGGTCGCCCCTTTGGGGCTGGGAAGTACGAAGCCCTATTTCGAAATCACTCCGTCAAATTAGGACAGCACCGTACTCCGGGGAAATCTTGAACCCTTTGTGCGGCGAGTGTTAACATCGAATGAAACAGGCGCAAAATGGCTTTTGCAGAACATGGCGGCAATCTTCTTGGGCTCAACCTTGAAGAATTGGAGAATTTCGCGGTGAGCTTCGGCCAACCTCGATATCGAGGGCGGCAAATCTACCACGGAATCTATGCCCGCCGCGTTCGCGACTTTTCCGGGCTCACCGATCTCAACCGCGATTTCCGAGACACCATCGCATCCCATCAGGGAATCATCTATCCGAAAGTCGAGCGCGAGTTTGCTTCGCGTGACGGCGCCGTCCGCTACCTTTTCCGCCTCCAAGACGGCAACTTGGTTGAAACCGTTTACATGCCGGAGGAGGACCGCACGACGCTCTGCTTGTCGAGCCAGGTTGGCTGCGCCCTCGATTGCCGGTTTTGCTTCACGGCATTGCTCGGGGCAAAGCGCAATTTGACCGCGGGTGAAATCATCGGGCAAGTGCTGGCGGTAGCCGCGGGGCAGAACTCGGCTCGCGGCGCGCGGCTCAACCTGGTTTTCATGGGAATGGGTGAACCCCTGCTGAACCTGCCCCAGGTCATGAAAGCCGTGGGGATTCTTGCCGATCCGAAAGGCGTGGGCGTCTCGCTGCGGCGCATTGCCGTTTCGACCGTCGGCATTCTCCCTCGCATCGAGGAACTGGCGCGTGACTCCCTGCGCCCCAAGCTGGCCATTTCGCTGAACGCTTCCCACGACGAGCAACGCAGCGCGTTGATGCCCATCAACAGGAAATACCCGCTGGCGGATTTGCTGCGCGTTTGCCGCGCTTATCCCCTGCGCCCGTGGGAGCATTTGACTTTCGAATACGTCCTGCTGGACGGACGCAACGATTCGGACGCCGACGCGCGCCGCGTCTCGGACCTCCTGCGCGACCTCCGCGCCAAGGTCAACTTGATTCCTTACAATAGCGGCCCGGAACTTCCCTTCCGCGCCCCCCAGTTCGAGCGGGTACTGGCCTTCCAAAAAATCCTCACCGACCGCCGCATTCCTGCGTTCATTCGCATCTCCCGAGGTCAAGACATCCGCGCCGCCTGCG
>JBEKAD010000780.1:0-3071 GCA_050018435.1 Terriglobia bacterium | reverse complement strand
CTGACGGTGGCGGGGCAGACATTCAGCGAGGAGATGCCGGCAAGGGGATTTGGTGAGCATCGGGCGGAATTTTCCGTCCCCGAATTTGCCGCCGGAACCAAAGCTGTGGTGACGGTGAAAACGGACGGCCACTCGCGCCGCTTTCCCGTCGAACTCACGCCTGCGAGGAAGTGGAACCTTCTCGTCGTACCGCACGTGCACGTCGACGTAGGATATTCGGACTATCAGGAAAAGGTCGCGGAGATTCAATCGCGCGAGTTGGATGAAGCCATCGATTTCATCCACGAGCATCCGGCGTTTCGCTTTAGCCCCGATGGATACTGGAGCGTGCGGCAATACATGGCCGGCCGCAGCGAGGCCCGGCAGCAACAGCTTTTCCAGATGGTGCGAGACAAAAAGATTTTCGTTCCCACGGTGGAAGCGAGCCTCCTCACGGGTTTTCCCAGCCTCGAGACGTTGATCCGCTCGCTCTACCCGGCCTTTGAATTCCATCAAAAGTACGGTGGAGACGCCGATTACGCCAACATCACCGATGTGCCGTCTTACTCCTGGTCGTATGCGTCGGTGATGGCCGCCGCAGGGTTGAAGTATTTCGCCTCCGGTTGCGACAATGACAATGGTCCCATCCTCCTTTACAGCCGGCTGAACGAGAAGTCTCCCTTTTGGTGGGTGGGGCCGGATGGCGGCAGAATTCTGATGTGGTACTCGTGGGTCTATTCGCAGTTGAGCATTTTGTTTGGTGGGTACCAGGGCCGGGTGGCCAGTGGACGCGAATCCTTGCCGATTTTTCTTCAGGCCTATTCGCGCCCTGAATACAAATCCGACTCGGTGTTGGTATACGGGTCGCAATCAGAGAATACCGACCTGTTTCCCCGGCAAGCGGAGGTGGTGGATGATTGGAACAAGCTCTATGCCTATCCTCACCTCCAATACTCGGGTTTCGCCGATGCCCTGAGCACGATCGCGGGGCAATTCGGCGATTCTATTCCGGTGGTGCGAGGGGATGGCGGGCCTTATTGGGAATACGGCATCGTCTCGACTGCGCGCTCCGCTGCCATTGACCGCGAGGCCGAGCAGCGCGCCTCCGCCGCGGAGATATTTTCCACGGTGAGTGGCTTGGTGAATCCTTCCCTTCGGGCGGAACCCGAAGCCCTGAAGCGGCTTTGGAACAATATGGTTCTCTACGCGGAACATACTTGGGGCGCGGACCGCAGTGTTACAGATCCGCAAAGCCAGGAAACCACCGATCAGTTGGCCGTCAAGGAAGCTTTTGCCACGGATGCAAGGCGCGACGTCAACTATGTGCTTCGGCGCGGCCTCGCCGGGCTTGGCGACTCGATTTACGACCCCAAGGGCACGCTTTTGGTGTTCAATCCCCTGAGCTGGCAGCGGTCTAGTCTGGTGGAGATGGACTTGGACAAAGGGCGGGAGCTGGTAGACCTCGTTACCCATTCGACGGCGCCCTACGAGGTTCTCTCCACGGGCGAGTCCTACCGGCGCATCCGCTTCCTGGCGCAAGACGTGCCCCCGGTCGGTTACAAAGCTTACGAGCTGAAACAAACCAAGGAGGAGCCGGCCGCTCCGCCCGCGGCTTCCGGGGAAACGTTGGAGAACCAGTATTACCGGGTCGTGTTGGACGCTGCCAGCGGCGCAGTGCGGAGCGTTTTCGATAAGGAACTGAACAAAGAGTTGGTCAATGCCTCCAGCCCCTACCGGCTCGATCAGTACGTCTACGTCACGGGCGGCGACAAAAGCCCCAATCGGATTTTGGAATACAGTTCCGCCTCGCCCATTCCCGAGCTCACCCCCCATGGCGCTGGTGGCGGAAGGATCGTTTCCATAACCCGTGAGCCTTTTGGTGTGGTGGCGCGCCTGGAAAGCTCGGGTGTGAATACCCCCGCGATACGGACGGAAGTGATTCTGTTTGATGGCCAGAAAAAGATCGGCTTTATCAATCACGTGTACAAGAAAGAAGTCTATACCAAGGAAGGCATATACTTCGCATTTCCCTTGGGCATGGACCAGCCGCAGTTCCGGTATGAAATCCAGAACGGGTATGTGAATCCGGCGCGCGATCAAATGCCGGGAGCCGGTAAGGAATGGTTTTCCGTGCAACATTGGGTGGCGGCGGATCAAGACGGCGTGACGGCAGCGTTGGTTCCCGTCGATGCGCCCTTGGTGACTTTGGGAGATATCATCCGCGGCACATGGCCGAAGGAATTTGGCCAGCGCACCGGTACGATTTTCTCCCAGGTTATGAACAATTACTATTTCACGAATTACGCCGCAGGGCAGGGAGGCGACTTCACTTTTCGCTACGTGTTCACGAGCGGCGGCAACCTTCTGCCGGGTTACCTCAGCCGGCTAGGCCGCGAGGAAATGTCTCCGCTGGAAATCGACCAAATCACCTCGCAGGACAAGGCGATCAATTCCCCTCGCCCCTTGGCCGCGGGGCAGGGAAGCTTCCTGAACATCGACCAACCGGGTGTGGTGCTGGTGACCTGGAAGAATGCCGAGGACGGGGATGGAACGGTTCTGCGGTTTCTCGAGGTCGCCGGCAAGCCTGCCGACGTTAATGCTGAAGCACCTCTGCTGGATGTGAAGGCGGCGTGGAGGGCGGACGCGCTGGAGAGGAAGCAGGAGTCGCTCGCAACTTCCCAGCACGGTTTCCGATTCTCCGTCAAACCCTTCCAGATAGTCACCGTGCGTCTGGAGGGCGCGGCGAGTGCGAAATGATTCGAGCGCAAGGGTGTTAGGCGAGCGGGGATATGCATTAGGAATGTGTCGGAAATAACAGTCTCTCAACGAAGAATCAATAACTTACAGACATTTGAATCTCGCTAACTTGTTGATTCTACGTACAACGAAATCTATCTCCGACAGACTCCTAGCCCCAATACGGTTCACATAAGGGGTATGAGGAAATTATTCATCAATTCGTTCCGGAGTGACCCCCTCACCCCCACGACCCGCAAAACGTGGGGCCCCCTCCGCCTTGCGGTCCCCCCTCTCCCCCAACTGATCGTGTCCCACATCTTTTGCTGGACACCGGGGGTGCGCGCATTCAGCCC
>JBEKAD010000779.1:0-3317 GCA_050018435.1 Terriglobia bacterium | reverse complement strand
ACTCCCCGGACGCCGAATTCAGCGGCGACTCTCTCGGCGCCTGAAACCTCACGCGGCGACCGCCAGTAGCTATGCTCGATTTGCAGTTTCAGCGCGGGCTTGTTTTTGTTCGCTCGCTCGATGGCGGCTTGGGCCTCGATGTAGCCGTCGAATTTCAGGAGATGGTGGTATTCGCGATTGCGCCTGTCGCAGTAGAGACTGACTTCAGGGAAGTAACACAGCGGCCCCTTGAGCAAGTGCCACGCGAAGTAATTGTAAAGGATCGCGTTCGGGACAGCACGAAGATGCTCGCTAACGGTTTCAAGCTTCACCACGACGTATTCAATGTACAAGTCAAGGCGCGCAATGCCCCCCAGCAGGTGCCGCATCGGCTCTTCATTCTTGTGCTTATAGAGGTACTCGGGCGGAATAAGGTCATTCTTGGCTGCATGCCAAACATTGCTAGCCTTGATCTCTACCTCGGGATTCCAGCCCTTGCGTATCAGGTGGGCGTTGAAGTTCTTTATGCATTTGCTCAACTGCTTCCCGCTCTTCGGAGCAACAAAGGCCATTATGAGGAACGCCGTACCTCTCTTGCCGAAGGCGAGCGTCCCACTCTCATCCAGAAATAGATGCTGCATGGTTTAGTGTTCTCTGCGGGGCCATCGATATCCAGAGCAGCTTTGTACCATATTTGCTATCGCCGAGTCTTCATTAAATTCAAACAACAGACGCGCTACCGGGCTTCAGCTCGCGCACCTCTTTCCGTGAGCGCGAGCCCCCCAAACCCCGCCCCTGTGCTTCTTGCGCCCGCTTCAGTAAAATTCTGACGAAAGGCAGAATTTTGTGCTTGAGAAGGTTTACCCTAACCCGTCTGCGGGCGTGCCAGCAAAAAGACGCCAAAATGCCGATCGGTCCGGCTAAGTGTATGAAAACAATACCGAACAATCTGGAAATGAGAACGGCATTTCAGGCTATATCATTGAAAATAAACGTCTTACAAGCTAATCGTGCGAGCATTTGTGGTAAATCTTGGGCATTTACGGATTATCCACCATGAAAGGGCAGGATGGAGCCACGCCCGAAAATCGCAAATCGAAAATCGCAAATCAAAAATCGCAAATCAGCCGATGGCCCGATGAAAACGGAACCGGACCAACCTCAATTGATTCAATGCGGACGAGGATTTTGCTAACCACAGGCGAGTTGGCAGCTAGGCGTCCGCGTGAACTTCCCCCGCCAGAAGCGCTTTCATCCCTTCGAGCCCTTTGGCTCCCGCTGCCAGCAAGCAGACGGCGGCCAGAACAGGACACACGCCGGCGACGAGAATCGCCGGTCCGAAATGCCTTTGTGGCCCGAGGATGTATCCAGTAATAAGGGGCGCCGCGGCGCCTGCCACCACGGAGACCGTGTTCAGGTATCCGATCGTCCGCCCTACCATGTTCTTCGGCGGCACGTGTTGCGAGATCGTCCAGAAGTTCGAATTCCCGATGCCGGTCGCACACATCGAAAACGTGAGAATCGGAAGTGCCCAGGACCGATCCGGTGTCACCAGCAGCAGCAAAATTGCCGCCGTCCCGACATATCCCACCGCCCCAAACCGCAAACGAGCCCGGAACACTCCGATCCGGGCCGCCAATTTATCCACCGCCGCGCCCGCAAAGACATTCACGATGGCCATCGTAATTAGCGCCGTCGAAACCACCCGTCCCATTCCCAGAGTTGAGAACCCTCGGGAGAGGATCAAGTAACTCGGTACCCAGGTCAAAACGAAATACCAATAATAAGAGGACAGCAAGATGGACAACGACATTGCCCAAAAGATCCGGTTGGTCAGGAGCATGCGCCAAGTCCACCGCCGGGGCGCGGCTAAATCGTCAGCCGCCTTTTCCGCTTGACGCACGGCACGTGTTCCGTCGGACGGGGCGGCGAACAGCCAGCAGGGCAACCAAATCAGCCCCCCTAATCCGGTCATGGCAAACATCAGGCGCCATCCAAATCGGTCCAACAGCATGGCTCCCACCAGCGCCCCCAGTGCGGGCCCGATGTTCTGGCCCGCAATGTAGATCGATGTGGGCAGCCCCTGATCCTTCCCCGCAAAATTATTTCGGATGAAAGAGATGCTGGCCAGCGGAGCGATCGATTCGGCGAGGCCCAGCACCAGGCGCATGCCGATTATGTCGCCTGCCCCACGGCTGAGGGCGATGGAAGCCGAGGCTATCGACCAGACCAGGAAAGCCCCCGCGTAAGCCCGGCGGATGCCGAACCGGTCCACCACTGCGCCGGCCGGGATCTGAAATGCGGCATAAGTCCAGAAAAAGGCCGAGAGGAGCACCCCCATCGTGGCGGGCGCGATTCGGAAATCCCCCATGATCGCTGGCGCCGCGACGCTGAGATTGCCGCGATCGATGTAGTTGATGACGATGCCGAAAAAGACAAGCGCGAGGACCATCCAACGGCGGTTCATGGCGCCGAGTCACCTTTCGAAACGGACCCCGGCGGTCACGTTGGGAATTGCCATCCATCGAATTCGTCGCTGAAGCGGGCTACCGCGTTCCTTTTGCCGCATCCCCGCCCGTGCCATCGCCAACCGCGCGTGTTCCCGTTCCACCCGCTTGCCCCTCGAGGGGAGCAATTTCCCGGTTACGAAGCTGTAGCGGTCATAAAGGAACGGGCGCCGCAACCTGCACATGCGATCAATCTACGCGCGATGCCGCGTCAAGGCAAGGGGGAAGCAACACGACGAGTCCTGGCGGGCACGAAATGTTCGCGGGAATTTCAACCGAGAGCACAATTCCCAGCCAGCGACCTGGCTCGAGCCAAAGCGGCAGTCCGTCAACTGACGGACCGCACTCCAAAGGGGGTAGCCACGGTGTCGCCGCGGCTGAAAGTGCGCCAATCTTAATGGCGGGCGACCAGTCCTGAGCGTGCGCTTTTCTCCTTCCCGATACCCCAGCGGCAACCGCGCGTCGTCAATCTGCATGGGGCCTGCCGCTGGCGTCGCCTTGCATCACTTGCCCAGCATCATAGCCCCCGCGTAGCGGGCGAAAGGTCATAGTCCACAGCGCGCGAAGCTGTGAAATGATCCCTGGGTCAGCAAAAGCATTTCACGCAAAGGCACAAAGTCGTAGAAGGCGCAAAGAAAACAAAGCAATTGTTCTTTGCCAGTCTTTGCGCCTTGGCGTCTTTGCGTCTTGGCGTGAGATGGTTTATTTTTGGTTCCTCAGCAAAATTTGTGGGTCCATTCCGGCTCCGGTAACGCGCCAAGGGTATGGTAGAGCGCCACTTCTACCGCTTCGAAGGTCCGAAAGCCATACGCTTTTCTGAGGGTCAATTTC
>JBEKAD010000778.1:0-3787 GCA_050018435.1 Terriglobia bacterium | reverse complement strand
GGCTTAGCTATTTCTGAGCGCGGAGGATTTGCCGTAGGCTTATTGCCCCTGATCACGAACTCGGAGACGATACTGAGTGGGTACTTAGCCGGATTGGGAACGAAAAACGCCCTTCCACGCCCAAATCCGCTCAGGCTGACGAACCCAGTTCCTCCAGTACTGCCAACCCAGGGATGGAGGTCCAGAAGGTCTCATAGTGAGCTGGACACGGGCCGGACCGCCTGAACCCTGATCAATGGCATTCCTGTGAAATTCCGCTGTTTTCGCCTAATCCAGAGAATCGAGTGTCCCACATCCTTGGCATTATTCATCGCGTTTTAGTTCTCGGCGCCACAGCCCGCGCAGCGGGCTGGCGTGACACCGCAAGATTGGAAAGAGTACAGCGTGGGTCAGAATGGCGGAGTAGACGGTCGAACTCAGCAGCACTGTTGCGGGCTCGCCATTGATGCGCGCGGCTGCCGTCCGACCCGAAGGCATCCCCGTGACCCGTGGTGATGGCAACTCGAGATACCCGCTTTTCGCCTTTGCTTCGGGGGCGCAGTATCTGTAGAATGTATGAAACGATGTCACGAAAATTCCAACAAATCCTCCGCAGTATCGGCAAAGCCTGTCCGGACACAACTCTCACCGAAGCCGAAATTGAAAAGATCTTCCAAGAACGATCATTCTTCGTCGAACTCGGTTATGAAGGGTTTGGAAAGGATCTCCTTGCGCAGCGGGGAAGGTCACGGAAAAGGTTCGATGTTGCGCTTACCGGATTCGGGGGCGGGTTCATGCTGTGATCGAGTTCAAGAAGCCCTCGGCTGGCCCTCTCGATCAATTTGCTGACCAACTCCTTGATAACTACGTCCGACCGCAATTGGCTCTATTCGGTGTTCTGACCAACGGCGTTGAAATGATTGTCTACGCTCGCACCAATGGAGAGTTTCCGGAACAAGCCAACTTCAAACTTCAAGAGACGACTGATGCCCAGACTCTCAAGGTCTTAAGCTGGCTGCGAAAGCAGACCGTTCATCTTGAGGTGCTCGATAGTGTCATGGAGCGCCTGCGCTATCACCGGCAAAACGTTCTCCTGATTTCGGACCCTGATTCCGAAGCGGCGAGGATTTTCTTTCAAGTCTTCCAGTTTCGGCCTGAATCAGCTTTTGGCCGTCTGGTTCTGACGCTGAAAGACACCCTGCCGAAGACCATCGAATCGTCACGTTTCACCCGTGGGTCATACGACTTTTGGCTCAAGACGTACGCGCGCGATCTCACATACAAAAACATCCCAACCACGTGGCGCGACTTTCTCGGGAGCAAAGCAAAAACTGAAATTAAGCAACTTTCCTTTGCTCTTGAAACGGCCTATAGCATTATTTCCCGCCTGATATTGGCAAAGGCCGTGAACGACAAACAATTTCCCGGAGTTCGTTTTGTCCCGCGCATTCACGAAAGTCTCAATGAACTCGCTGTTCGGGGAAGGCTCACACCCGAAAAATACAAGCAGATTTTAGTGCGCTGCTTTGAGCGGGCCGGTGAAGTTCTTTTCAGCAGCATTTTCATTCAAGACATCTTCGATTGGTGGATGGAGTCGCCGGACGAAGAAAGTCGGGGGCTTTTCTTTGCGCTTGGTGAAGCTATTCTTACCGTGACGCAATTCGATTTTCTCGAACTCTCCGGCGACTTACTCGGCGAGCTCTACCAGCGCTACTTTGATCGGGACACGCGCAAGGCGCTCGGTGAGTTCTACACACCACGTGAAGTGGTCGAATTTATCCTTGATGAATGCGGCTACAAGGGGCAGCGCGGGGACCGGTTGCTCGATCCTTCCTGCGGTTCCGGAACATTCCTCGCCGCCGCTCTTCGTCGTTATCTGAAGAACGCGTCTGGAGAACCCAAGAAGATTCTGCAGGACCTCACTGACGGTCTCCGGATCGTCGGTTTCGATATCAACCCGTTCGCCGTTCTGATGGCGCAGATTAATTACGCTGCGTTGATCCTCAGTCTCTACGCTGAGGCGATCCATGAAGAACCTGACTTCAGGGTGCTTCGTATCCCGGTGTTTCGCACCGACTCCCTGCGCGTTGAGGAACGTGAAGCGGAAAGTGAACAAATCTCCAACGGCACGCCACTCCTGACGTTCGAGAAGGGAACACTGGGAATTAGCATCTACCTTCCCATCCAAGGTGAGAAGAAGCGCTACCACCGTGTTTATATCGGAGTGCCGCGCTACCAGGACGCGCGGGATCAGGGACTCGTGACGAATCTGGAGGAATATATCGCCGCTTTAGCGTGCGTCTTCCAAGCGGTTCGAGACCCCCGGCGCAATTCGCTTTCGGCCATGCTAGGGGCCCGTTTTACCGAGCGCACGAACAAACTGCAGGACTACCTCAGGCCGACCGTCGAGGCATTGCAAGCCACCGTGGCTGAGCTCAAAGGCAAGTACGACGATGGTAGGTTCCTCAAAACTATCGAAGACTTCGTCCTGGCCGTCTCTCTCAAGCACGATCTCCATTATGAGTTCGTTGTGGGCAATCCACCCTATGTACGAATTCAGAAGATCCCCGAGCACGTCAAGGAGAATTGGGAGGGAAGATATGAGTGGGCGAAACACAACTGCGACCTTTATGTTTCGTTCCTTAAAAGGGCAGTTCGCTCGGGCGACAGCGAGGGATGGCTCGGGAAAAAAGGACGGCTGGGGTTTATTCTTTCGGACCCATTCCTGGATCTGGACTACTGTACAAAGCTGCGCGAGCATCTTCCTCCGTCGCTCCACATGACGCTTTCGAAGGCATATGAAACGAGACGTGGAGCGGAGGAAGAGCCGAATTATTGGAAAGTCTTGATCGTTGAATAGGCCGACCACAAGCTTTTGACCGATCCTGCGCTGGTGTCGCAGTTGCCGATATCGCACTCGGGTTAAGGGGAAATGCCATATGGTGGTTCAAGAACTCAAGAAGATGTTCCGCGAGATCATGGAAGATCATCCATCCTTAGACCCATATGAGTTGCGAAGGGTTTTCACAGAAGCAATTCGCGAGTGGGAAATGGAGAAGGGATGGAGCGAGGATCGCAAGGGGAAACCCTGGACGGACGATGAGTTGCGCGTGGTCCTGTCGGATGCGCCAACGCGGGAAAGTTGCCTGAAACACGCCCGTGGCTTCAACCGCGGCTACGGCGCTATCGAGCAGATCTATCGCTGGGCAGCCACCACTGATGCGGAGGTCAGGCGTAAACGCCCGCATGATGAATTCATCGCCCAGATCAAGCGAGTTTCGAAACAGTTAGGCTGGAGAGCTTGACCTTGCTGCACCCGGAATGAACGGTTCATATCGTAGACGTTTCTATCGCGGATTTCTCACCAAGCTGGAATGCTTTTGGGGGCTGCCGGAAGGGCGGGGCTTCGCAGGCTGCGTCCTGCGAGAATGTGGTTTACTTGCGGCGCGCCGTGGGCGCCTTGGAGTGCGGTAGCGCTAGCTACCGCACTCCAAGGCGGGCTGCCCCCGCTAGGTTTCATGAGGGTATGATCGTAGACACCCCGCTTCTGAAATCAAGTCTAGTGTCATGTAACAGAAGGTCGCCAACAAAGTCACTGGCGCGCGGGGAAGGTTCCGCAGCCCCGTCAGGGGCGCAAGATCGTAGCCCATGGCGTAAGCCGTGGGAAAAAGAGCCCTCACCCCGCCTTCGGCACCCCTCTCCCGCCCGGGCGGGAGAGGGGAGGGGGGAGAGGGTCGATACGCTGACCCACGGCTGACGCCGTGGGCTACGTTCTTTCGCCCGCTTTGCGGGCTAACTTAATCAACGA
>JBEKAD010000777.1:0-2991 GCA_050018435.1 Terriglobia bacterium | reverse complement strand
CCCCTCCCTCCGGTCTGATTTTCAGCAGCCAAGGGATCGACACGACCAGCTCAGCCCAAAGCGTCACCCTGTTCAACTCTGGCAATGCGACCTTAACCTTTGCCAGCATTTCGTTAACCGGCACCAATCCCCTCGACTTTATTCAGAATAACACCTGCGACGGCTCATTGGCGCCGAATGGCACCTGCACGATCACCGTGACCTTCATGCCTACAGATTTTAACTGCTCGACTAGTAGTGTTTACTGCACGTTTGCCCGAAGTGCATCGCTCGTCATCACGGACAACACCAACAACGTGGCGGGCAGTACTCAGACCGTGACCATAACTGGCACTGCAAGCCATGATGTGATTTTGACCTGGACCGCAAGCGTGACCGCCGGAGTGTTATATGATGTCTATCGAGGCCCGACCTCGGGTCATGAAACCTCGACCCAGCAGAATTCCACACCTATTAACGGCTTAATTTATGTGGACACAAACGTCGTAGCAGGGGGGAGTTATTGCTATTACGTTACCGCCATAACTTCGGGCGGAATCCAGAGCGCACCCTCGAACGAAGCTTGTACACCTACCGCTGTGCCGCCTCCCTGATACGACTTGAGGTAGTCCTCGCCAGCCTTGCCTGCGCAGGGATCTGCGACACGCAGGCAAAGGCCGGCCATTAAGGATCAGCCTGCGGCGCCACGGGCGTTTCCCTCCATGCCCGTCGGTCCGTTTAAGCTGGAGACTACCGTGCTCTGGCCCGGCTGCCTGCCCTTTTGCCTTAATCACTTATAACCCCTTATAACCCCTTACAAGGGGACTGTTCGCTACGTCCGAATGGACAATGGGTATCACGAGTTTTTGCCTCGCGAAAGCATACCTCAACTCTTTCTGGACGCTCGCATTCGCTTCCGCAGTAATAATCGCCAGAACGCAGTCCGAGCGATCAATGGCGTTCTCCACGCTCCCCGCGGCAGTCTTTTCCCCTGGAGGAAAAGGGAACCCTCGACGCGGCACGTACATCTCAATGCCGTAGTCAGCCGCCAGGGTTTGCAACCGCCAAGCCAGCACTTGCTCGGCAGGATCGAGGCTGTGACTCAAGAAAACTCTAAAGGCCCTTGCCCTGCTATTCTACGCTCTATTTCCTGTGGTTCTAGTGCGGTTTTTCGGTGGTCTTTCGCTCTTCGTCGGTAATCTGGTAATAGTATTTTTCAGGTTCGAAGGTTCGTAATGATGAATGACTTGAATGGATCAAAGCATCTCTGCTTCAGGTCAAGGAAGTCCGCGCTGGAATACTGCGTCATCTCGTACCTGGCGTCTTGCGATGCATCTTTGAGCGAACGATAATAATTAAATGGTTGGGGAGATTGTCGGAACAACGGTATTTGCTGAAGGGCCAGCTTTTCGCTGTCGTTCCGCGAATAGCTCTTGATTTGAAAGCCCTCCTGAGCTGCCAACGCCCGCATCCAGTGCAATGCGCTGCAAAACAAGACAGTGATAGCCCATCCCGCGAATTTCCCTTCAGCCAATTTGTGAACGCCGAGCAACTCTTCGTTATGGAGTGCCTTGGAACTGTGTTCTGAAGGAGTGGCCATCGTTAACGCCTATAGAGGTAGACCTTCTCGCCATCATCGAACTGCTCGTGTCCGGCGGGGACCAGCGCCGTATTGAAGTCAAAGCCTACTTGCGGGTACATGTTGAGCAGTTGCCATTCGGCTTCGTAAACCAGCGAGAGGTCGTTTCTGTCAGTCGAATCGACGTATGTCCAGACCGTGATTCCCGAGGGATCTTCAGTAGCGTATACGGCCCACACCTTCGGGTTATCTTTCACGAGTTCAACAAACTCATCCATTATTGTCTCGAGCGACGCCGCGGCCATGGTCTCGTCAGGCCAGCGAGACCAGGAGGCGCGAGCCACCTTGCGAATTTGTATTGAGTCATCCTCCGGGGCCGCAAGGGGTTTGCTGCTCTCCGATTCGGGGAGTACCGAGCCGTGATTCAGTGAAGGTCCTGGCCGACCGTTCTCTGCTACTGCCGCCGACTCCGCGTCGGGAGGGTGACCCCACTTGGTTTCGCCTACAGTGAAGATTGCAGTGCTCATCGAGGCCTACTCACCTTGGAAAACAACGAGCGGAGTTGACGCCAAAGAAAACGACCGTGGCATCGGATAATCAATTTCCTGCATTAAATCAAGCTGGTATCGTCCGGGGACTTGGAAAATGCTCGCGCTGAGGCCCCACATCGCTTGCCAGACTGAAGGACCCTGGGGGGTTATAGAATCGCGCCAATTCCCAGTGATTTCAACCCCCGAAGGGTCAAGTACCCTGAGCGCAATTCTGCACTGCTGGTCAGCAACAATCTTGTAGAAAACGTAGAAGCCCTCAGCATTCTTACGAGACCTGAATGGGCTGAGATGTCGAGTCGTCGATGGTTGGGGAATGACAATCCCGTCGAACAGGGCATGGAGAGTCACTCTCCCCTGATGATCTACTGTCGTCTTGTCGCATAGCAAGAACGCAAGCAGCTTACAGTTCGCCATAGCACAACAATACCAGAAGCGGAGCGCGGCTTCAAATCGCCACGGGTGCACGACATAACTGTGAGGGGCTAAGGCGTTTGGCTTTTGGAAGTGCATAAGCCGTGCGTATATGATACGCTAGGCATGAGGAGGTGCTCATGCCTGAATCCCTGTCTGCACTCGAGGAAGAGCGCCGGTCCCTCTTGCACCAGCTTTCCCAGTTGAGGGACTTTCGTCCGGGCTCGATTACCGCCACCCGCGGGCGCTGTGGAAACCCCCGCTGCCACTGCCGTCGGCCGGGGGAGGCGGGGCATGGTCCCACGCTTCGCCTCACCTTCAAGGCCGGGGGCAAGACGGTCACGGAAAGCTTTTCCACCCCGGCGGCGCAACGTAAGGCGGAGGGCGAGATTGCGGAGTTCCGCAAGTATCAGCAACGGAGCCGGGCTTTCGTGGAGGTCAACGCAAAGATCTGCCGTCAGCGTCCGATCC
>JBEKAD010000776.1:0-2946 GCA_050018435.1 Terriglobia bacterium | reverse complement strand
ATCGACGGGGCGAACAATAATGACAACTCGGTGACCGGCCCTGGCATGTTCGTCGGAAACCCGGACTTTGTCCAGGAGTATCAGGTCACGACCAACAACTTTGGCCCCGAATACGGCCGCAACGCCGGTTCGGTGGTCAACATCATCACCAAGTCAGGGACCAACGCCTGGCACGGTGACCTCTTCGTGACGGAGGGCAACAACAAGCTGAACTCTCTCTCCAACGTCCAGAAGGCCTTCCAGGGCATGCACAAGCTCCCGGTCCGCAATGACGAGTACTCCGGGGGCTCCGCTGGGGGTCCCGCCATCAAGAACAAGGTCTTCTTGTTCAGTGGCTTCGACGACGAGATCATTCCCGGCGGCGGCGTTTTTGCGACGGGGAGCGCGACTCCTACTCCCGCGGGGCTGACGACATTGGCGGCCTGCTACCCGAACAGCAATCCCCTCAAGGCGCTGGCCCAGTACGGGCCCTTCGGGATTACGGGTGGCAACCCTACGATCAGCGGAACTCCGACGACCAAGACGGTAACCTTGACCACCGCCTCCGGCGCCGCTTCCTGCCCGTTTCAGGCCTCGGGCGTACAGCGCACGCTGAATACGGCCAGCCACCAGTACGACCTGTTCGAACGCTTGGATGTGAATGGCACCAAGGACCGCGTTTACGGGCGCATGATGTACCAGAAGGTTACGCCGCTCAACCAACAGGGCAGCCAAGCCACTGGATACCCCGAAAGCGTCCCGGGGCTGGGTGAGCAATGGGGAGTAAATTGGACCCGGACACTTTCCGCCAGCATGTTCAACCAGCTCCAAATTAACTATGGGCGGCTGGGCGTGCAATTCGGTGGAAACACTATTGGCAACACCGTCCCGCTCATGAGCAATTGGGCCAATGGGTTGGCCTCCATCACCATGCCGTCGGGGTATGCGGGCTTCGGGGTGGCCACTAACCTCCCCCAAGGGCGCATCGTCAACACTTACCAGTTGCAGGACAACTGGAGCTTCGTCCGCGGCCGGCACCAGATCAAGGCCGGCACCAACCTCACTTACCAGCGGTCGCCGAACGTATTCCCGGCTAACTTTAACGGGAGCTACGCGTTTAGCAGCATCAACAACTATATCGCGGACATCCCGACTTCCCTGAGCATCAGCTTGGGCAATGCGAACCTTGACTTCCGCGAGCACGATTCGTTCTGGTATGTCGGCGATGACGTCAAGGTTCGCCCGAACCTCACCCTTAATCTGGGGCTCACCTACACCTACTTCGGGCAGCCGGCCAATTTGTTTAATAAGCTGGACACCGCGAACGAGACCAGCTCCAAGCCCATGTACAATCCCGCTCTGGCCCTTTCACTCCGGGTATTCCCGATAATTCCTGCTCCCAAGACCTCTTTCGGTCCCAGTGCGGGGTTTGCTTACAGCCCGACTTGGTGGGGTGGTGCGGGCAAGACCGTCCTGCGCGGCGGCTATCGGCTGGCCTTCGACCCGCCGTACTATAACATTTATTTGAACATTGCTACCGCATCCCCGCAGGTGCTGGCCCAGACCTTAAGCGGGTCCGCGGCCCTGAACGTTCCCATGCCGGCAGTTCCCACAGGAAACAATATCCGTGCCCTGGCCGCGCCGTACCTCGTAACGGGCGTGGCAGACCCACGGTCGTCAAATCAGACCAATGTGACCCCGAATTTCAGCGCCGACCATGTGCAGATGTGGTCTTTCGGAATCCAAGAGCAGCTTAGTCCGCACGCCGTGCTGGAGTCTCGCTATGTGGGCAACCACGCGGGCAGCCTCTTCCAGTCGATCAACGGCAATCCTCGCGTGGACAGGCTCCTGGCGGCGTTCCCCAATGCCATTTCAGGCGTTACCGGTTGCTCCTCCGCGAACGCCGCCCTCTCCACCGAGGTCGGCCGCGTCAACTGCAATCTGGGGGTGCTCCGTACCCGGGCCAACACCGGGATGTCGGACTACGTGGGCTGGCAGACGGAACTGCGCACCACCAACCTGTGGAACCAGTTGACCCTGAGCAGCGCTTTCACCTGGAGCAAGACCACCGATAACACTAGCGAGATCTATAGTTCACTAGCCGGGGGCAATTCCGTCGCCATCTCGCAGAACCCCCTGGACTATATCCACGCCGAGCACGCGCTCTCCGGGCAAGATATTCCCAAGACTTGGTCGCTGACCTTTTCCGAGAATATTCCGCTGTTCCGCGACCAGCATGGGTTGCCCGGACGTATCTTGGGGGGTTGGGCCGTCGCCGGTTCGTACCTCATTGCCAGCGGCCAGCCCTACACGCCGGTGCAGGCTTACCTGGCCGGGAGTTCGGGGGTTACGTGGATGGACAACACGTTTAACAGCGCGTTCTTCGCCTATCCCTCGATCAATGTTCGCCCCTTCTACGGCAACCCCAAGGCGCCGATTCCGAATGTTGGCATGTACGCCGCCGACATGTGTACTTACGGTGGGATTGCGTGCAATCTGCCCGCCAGCACCATGCTGAGTTACAATGCCTTCGAGGCGGGTAATGGCAGCCCCTACGTCGTTTCCCCGAGCAACGTTCGCTTCGTTGTCAATGGGCCGGAGGCAGAGGCGGTCAATGGCACTCCCTTTGGCAACGTTCCTCGTAATCCCCTGCGCGACTACCAAACCAATCGCGCTAACTTTGCCATTTACAAGACCATTAAGGTCACCGAGCGCGTGAAGGTGCGCTTTGACGTCTCGGCCCTCAACGTGTTCAACCACCCCAACTTCGGCACGGTTGACACATTCCTCGACGATGGCGGCGATCTCGCTCAAGGTGACGGCTTTGGTATTAATTCCCTGAACGATGGCGGATACAGGCAAATCGAGCTCGCCCTCCGCGTTGACTTTTAGCGTTTCTTGATTGCGAAGATCTTCGGGGCGTCCCGACGCGTCGGGACGCCCCTTTTTGTTGCGCCCCCACCGCCC
>JBEKAD010000775.1:0-3253 GCA_050018435.1 Terriglobia bacterium | reverse complement strand
CCCAAGCCCCGCAGGCCATGCGTGCGCTTGAACACGAAATCCAGCGCCTTCAGGGAGCACTGGAAGCATGGGTACACGACCCCTCCCGAAATGACGGAGGCGGTTCGTCCGTGGCCCCCCCGCCTCTCCCCTCGGCTTCCAACCCGGGCCTGAACTTGGGCTATGGCTAGTGCGGGTCCCATCAAGATAATAGGAATTTCTCGAAATTCTCGAGCACTTGGCGGGCGATTTCTTCTTCGGTCAAATGGCGAAGCCGGGCGAGTTCCTGGGTGACTCCGCGCACGTAGGCAGGTTCATTGCGCTTGCCGCGAAAGGGCACGGGCGCCAGGTAAGGTGAGTCCGTTTCCGTCAGCAGGCGGTTAAGGGGAACGACGCGCGCGACTTCCCGCAGGTTTTCAGCTTTCTTGAAGGTTAGATTCCCCGCGAAGGAAATCAGGAAACCCCAGTCCAAAAACGTGTGGGCGTCCTCGTGGCTTCCCGTAAAGCAGTGAAGGATCCCGCCCAAGCCCGCCGGCTTCCAATGGGCCGCGGCAATGGCGCGCAAGTCCGCCCAGGCGTCGCGGCAATGGATGATGATGGGGCGCTTGAGCTGGCGGGCCAGCTCCATTTGCCGAATCAGGACTCGTTTCTGAACGTCGCGCGGCGAGTGGAGGTAGTAGTAATCGAGGCCGATCTCGCCCACCGCGACAACTTTGGGATGCTGGGCGAGCTTGAGGATTTTCTCCGCGTGGGAATCCGTGAAGTGCCGGGCATCGTGCGGGTGAATGGCCACCGAGGCATAAATCCAATCGTGACTCTCGGCGATGGCCAGCGGCGAGTCCAGGCGATCGGGGCCCGTGCCTCCGCCCGCCACCAGGATGTAACGAAGGCCCACGGCGCGGGCGCGTTCGATCACCGCCGCACGGTCGGGGTCAAAGTCGGGATCATCAAGATGGGCGTGGGAATCGACGAGCATAGGTATCAGGTGCCAGGTGTCAGGTGTCAGGGCTCTCGCGTCGGGCTTTCAGCTTACTAATTAACCCGGCCAGCATCCGGCCCAACTCGGCTGCCTTGTCTAATACCGGCTGCAGTTGCGTTTCGGTAATGTAGGACAGCCTGCTCGCGATAAGGAAATGCGTCTCCAGTTCCATCAGAGAACCATTGGCGCAAGAGAGATGATGAAGGTAGTCTCCCAAATGTTCCCTGCCGTGCCCCTCTGCAATGTTGGCTGGAATTGAAACTGCTGCTCTCTGAATTTGTGTTGCCAGGCTATAGACCTCGCACCTGGGGAGGAGGCTCACAACCTTATAGCTCTCCACCACAAGATCCATCCCCTTTTGCCAGACGTGAAGATCGCGGTAGCTTTTGATCGCCATTGGTGTTTTCTTGAAACCTTGGACCTAAAACCAAGCTGTGCCCCTGGCACCCGGCACCTGCTTTTCCCCTGACCCCTGACACCTGGCACCCGACACCTATTTCAGCCTCGCTCCATTCGGAACGTCTTCGTTGAACGTGACCAACACGGGCCGGCCCTGGTCGCCAATGGAGGCGGCGACGATCATGCCGTTGGACTCCACGCCGCGCAGTTTGCGCGGTTGGAGATTCGTCACAATCACTACCTTCATGCCGATTAATTTCTCCGGCGCGTAGAACTCGGCAATGCCCGCGCAGACCTGGCGCACTTCCGTGCCAATATCCACCGTCAGCTTCAGCAGCTTCTTCGCTCCAGGGATGGGCTCCGCGGTCTTGATTTCGCCCGTGCGCATTTCCACCTTGGCGAAATCCTCGATCGAGATTTTCGGCGACTCAGCCGTTGCGGCGGGGGCTGGGGATTCGGGGCTCGGGACTCGGGACTCGGGGCTCGGGGGTCGGGATTCGGGACTCGGGACTCGGGACTCGGGCGCTGCTTCGGGTGTTTTTTCGGTTTCCACGGATTTCAATGCCTCCTTGGGTTTGTCGCGATTTCGGTCAGCCTCAGCGAGGTTGGCTTGTAGGGGCGCTTCGCGAAGCGCCCCTACCGTTGGCTTGTCGCGCTCGCGGTCGCGCTCGGAAAGGTCATCGAGCTTCGCCAGCGTTTTTTCTTTGTCGAGTCGCGGGAAGATGTGTACAGGCTTGCCAACCATTGTGCCGGGCTTTAGATCTCCCCATTTGAGATGGTCGATTCGTTGGTTTTCGATCAATCCTAAGTATTCCTCGCAGCCAAGTTGCTTCCAAATTGCGCGGGCAGCATGTGGCATGATTGGGTACAGGAATACGCTTACAAAGCGGAGCGACTCTGAGGCGTTGTACAGCACATGAGAAAGTCTTTCGCGGTCATCTGGGGAAGCGCTTTCCGCGAGAACCCAAGGCTGTTTGTCGGCGAGGTATCGGTTTATTCGAAGTATCTGGTGAGGCCATAGCATGTCAAGGCCACGCGTGAAATTGAACTCATCAAGGAAATCGCGGAAGTGTTTGATCCCTTCACTGCTTGCCACGCCCGCGTTAAACTGTGCTCCATCCGCGATATGTTTATCCCGATCGTCAGGAGCACCCTTGGCTTCCGGTACTTTGCCGTCGTAATACTTATTAATCATGGCCACCGTTCGGTTGGCCAGGTTCCCGAGATCGTTCGCCAGGTCCGAGTTATACCGCTGAATAAGCCCCTCATACGAGAAGCTCGTATCCTGCCCGAACGGCGCCTCGCGCAGCAGGTAG
Source organism: Terriglobia bacterium (assembly GCA_050018435.1). GTDB lineage: Bacteria > Acidobacteriota > Terriglobia > UBA7540 > UBA7540 > Bog-366. The sequence goes on along the minus strand of JBEKAD010000775.1, from coordinate 580 downwards.
TAGCGTAGCGCGTCGTTGCCGGGCGCGCCGAAGGAATCGAGCGCGTCTACGATGGGCTCAGGGTAAACGACGTTGCCCTTCGACTTCGACATCTTATCTTGTTCGTAATAAATCCATCCGTGGGCGAAGACAGTCGTCGGCAGCATCTCCGGCTGATTCGGGTAAGCGGCCATGATGAACGCTGGCCAATAGACGGCGTGGAAGCGCAGGATGTCCTTGCCGATCATGTGGACGATTTCTGACTCTCCCGGTTTGTTGCGCCAGTACCTCTGGAACTCGGCGCTGCCGTTTTCGCCCTGCGCATAGCCGATGCCCGTCATGTAACTGGTGAGCGCGTCGTACCAAACGTAAAACACTTGGTGGGGGTCGTCCGGCCAGGGGATGCCCCACTTGAGGCGGCTACGGCTGACGGAAATATCGCGCAACCCGCTTTTCACAAAGCTCTTGACTTCATTCATGCGGTAATCGGGTCTCACGAAATCAGGATGGCTCTCATAGAGTTTGAGCAGCCGTTGTTCAAATGCCGACAGCTTGAAGAAATAATTATCTTCGCTAATCAGTTCTGCCGGGCGGCCGCAGA
>JBEKAD010000774.1:0-4921 GCA_050018435.1 Terriglobia bacterium | reverse complement strand
CCCCCTGAATCACCTGCACCGTGGACTGGTAACCCATGCTGGACCTCCCTCCGGCCATCGGAGGGGAAGTATATCATAGCTGTAATGCTAGTCAAGCATTCTTTCGATTTTTTCACAGCTTCTCCCGCTTGTGATGCGCGGCTTTTCCGGCCCGTTGCCGCTGGCAAATGCTTTGACCCCTAAGAAATCGCGTGCCGGCATGCGCATGCGCTGGAGCCGCATTCCGTGCGCTTGCGGCCGGGCCGGGTGCACCCGCCAGCGCCTCGGCAAGGGGATTCTTCTGCCTTGGCGCCGTTTTCTTCTCTTGACCTTCCCGTGGATTGCGATATGCTGCCGCAACCTTGCACACAGAGATGGGGCGATGAGTAGACCAGACAATTCTGCTTCGGTCGGGCGTGCTTCCGGCGCCGGTCTTTTGGCTATTTCCAATTCGCGGCGTTGGGTGGTCGTCGGTCTGCTCTTCGTTGCCTCCTTCATCAACTACCTCGACCGCGCCACGATCTCCGTCGCCTTACCACTCATTTCCGTCGATCTGCGTCTCGGCCCCGAAACCAAGGGGTTGCTGCTTTCCTCTTTCTTCTGGTCCTACGCCCTGATGCAAATCCCCATTGGCTGGTGCGCGGACCGGTGGAATCTCCGCTGGCTTTACGCCGGACTCTTTGCCGTCTGGTCGCTTGCCTGTGGGCTCACGGGCTTCGCCGGCAGTCTGCTGGTCTTGATTCTGCTGCGAATCCTGCTGGGCATAGGTGAGTCGATCTATCTTCCCGGCGGAACCAAAATCGTGAGCATGCTCTTCCCTTCCCCGGAGCGCGGGTTTCCTTCCGGGCTCTTCGATAGCGGCACGCGCCTGGGTTTGGCGGTGGGGGCTCCGTTGATCGCGACGCTGATCATGTTTTGCGGCTGGCGTAACATGTTCGCCCTGGTGGGGTTCACGGCCGTCATCTGGCTGGTGCCCTGGCTTCTCGCCGCTCCCAAGAATCTGCAAGGCGTACGCAGCGCCGCTGCGGCTGCCGGCTCGCCCCCTGCGCGGCGGATTCACTTTAACCGTAATCTGCTGGGCATCTGCCTGGGATTTTTCTGCTTTGATTACTACTGGTACCTGCTCGTCACCTGGCTTCCCGACTATCTCGTCACCGTCCGCCACTTGACGCTGGTGCGCGCGGGCTTTTACGCGGCGTTGCCCTATTTCGTTTTCGGCGCCTGCCAGGCGCTGGGCGGATGGATTACCGACTGGTTCATTCGCTGGGGTTGGGATGAAACCCGCACGCGCAAAACGATGCTCACCGTCGCGTTTCTGACTGGACTTCTGCTTATACCCGCCGCCCGCGCGGAGAGCGCCCTGGGCGCTCTCGCCTTCCTCATGGGAGGCTCGCTCGCCGGACTGGCCACGGGCAACATGTTCGCCGTCCTTCAGTCCTGCGCGCCGCCCGATGAAGTGGGCATCTGGACAGGCTTTGAAAACTTTGCCGGGAACATTGGCGGCGTCCTGGCGCCCATCGTCACCGGCTTCCTGATTGCCCGCACCGGCACCTACCTTCCGGGCTTCGCCCTCGCGGCAGGCGTCTTGGTGGCCGGCCTGCTCGCCTATTGGTTCGTCGTCGGAGAACTCAAACCTATCACCTGGAGCATTGGCTCATCGGGAGATCGGGTGATCCGGTGATTTACAATCTTCGGACCCCGCCCTTTCCGTCTTTCCCTTCGGCCTTTGCCCGGTTCTGGTCACCGGCCACTCGTGACTTGTCACTGCCCTTTTGATTTGCGATTTATGATTTGCGAAGCCAGCAAATCGATTCATGTTCTGACCTGACACTACCGATAGGCGATATGGGGAAGTGTGTCACGCGGGGGGTAGGCTGTCGGCTCTACTCGCCTTTCCACCTTCTTTGGACTTCGCCTGTTTCTTGTCACTCTTCAGTCGTCACTCTCCACTCGCCACTTGTCACTGCTCTTGTGATTGGGCGATCGGCTGATTTGCGATTTTCGATTTGCGATTTTCGGGCGTGGCTCCATCCTGCGCTTCCATTGTGGATAATCCGTAAATGCCCAAGATTTACCACAAATGCTGGCACGATTAGCTTGTAAGACGTTTATTTTCAATGATATAGCCTGAAATGCCGTTCTCATTTCCAGATTGCTCTGTATTGTTTTCATACACTTAGCCGGACCGATCGGCATTTTGGCGTCTCTTTGCTGGCACGCCCGCAGACGGAGCCCGAACCTGGAAATTCCGCAGGTTCAAAAGGTTGAGAAATTGGGTGGGGCCAGAAAAACCCCCTCAGGTCATAGCTAACAGCTTGTCTAATAGGTGAGCGAGACACTGTCGACTCCATAAGCCCGCGAAGATGTGAGGCCGCGATCCTGGGCGTCATAGGTGTGCGACTCTAACAGCTTACCCTGACTGTCGGTGACGCTGAGGAGCATCGAGGAATTTGGATCATAGGTGAAGTTCAGGGCCGAGGTATCAGGGTAAGTCACGGAAGTAAGCCGCGACGAGCTATCGTAGGTGTACGTAGCCACCACTCCCACGCTATCTTGCACCGTGGTGACCTGCATGGGGTTATTGGCGTCGCCGTAAGTGAAGGTGAGGGTGCTGCCACCGGGGCTGGTGACCGACGTAAGCCGGTTCGAGCTGTCGTAGGCAAGGGGCTGGTGACCGACGTAAGCCGGTTCGAGCTGTCGTAGGCAAGGGTCGTCTGATTGTGGTTGCGGTCGATCACTGCGGCCAGAAGGTCCTGGCTGTTAAAAACCTTCTGGGTTCCGTCCGCCAGGGTGAGAGTGAATCCGCCCGTTGCTGGATTCGCCACAAGCTGCGCGCGTTCGTCGGGCGGTGAAGAGAGTGAGTAGGCGTTGAGCACGCTGTTGTAAGTGAACGTCCAACCGCTGCCGTCCCCGCGCCAGTACTGAAGTGTCTGATCTCCGGCCGCGAGCAGTTGTTCCTCATAAGTTGATCGCCACCCTAATCCGAACATTCCCACCAGCGCGGGAGGAGCCGCATACATCCAACGGCTGTTCCAAACCCGGGACAATTCCAGACCACCCCCGAGCCCGGGCACAGAATAGTCACGCTGCGGAATCCAGACGTTGCCCGTGGTCACGTTCACGGGCACGCTAGCCTGCTGCTGACACTGTTTGCACTTGCCCAGGTTGGCTGCATTCTCTAACTGGCCCGAGGGAACGTCCTCGAGATACGCTGGTGCATAGGGCGCTGCAATGAAGGCCACCCGGGTCGGCTGGGTGAAACCATAGCCGCTGGTCTGGAACTGGTACTGCGCTGATGTCCCACCCAGCCAGATCCAGCGATCGCCCTCACCTAAGAGCCGGCCATTCGGGGCCCGGGCTCCCCAAATGATTTCAAACATGTCAGCTCCGTAGGTATTGCAGGGCGAAACCGGCACGTTCAGTGTGAACGTCAGCGTCACCGTCGTCTCCTGTCCTTCCAACACGGTTGTCGGGCTGACGGAGACGTTTATATTGGTGATGTACGCGCAGTCCCCCAAAAGGCGTGGCGGCCCTGCCAGGGTGATGGCGAGGAGCAGGGTGACGCCCCCCACGATTTGCCGGGCTCTCCGGAAACTCCCCGTCGACGGATGCTCAGAAAGATTGTATGTGTCCATCATGGCCTTCTCCTCCGGACTGCCTTAGGTGTTACTGTTGCCGCGCGTACGGCCCACGAACCCCAAATCCCTATCCCCTAATCCCCGCCCCCTGACACCTGGTACCTGACACCTAATTCCTCCATGTATGCCTTCGTCATCAGGGGAAGAACCTACTGTCAGAAAAGTACTGGGTGTGGCCACCGGCTCCGCGCTCCCGCTCCAAGCCTACGCATGTGCTAGGCGTTTTCTGCATCTCAGTACACATAAGTCCATCAACACCCTGGGCCAGCTCTATCAGTAAACTGGTTTGTGGAGAGCTTGTTACGAAGCTGGTTGATGTTCGCCACTTTCCTAGTGGATTCTCCAAACAACTCTCCAACCCAAATGGCTTTCCCCTGCGTATAGTCCATGATGGCTAGGCAAGTAGCGGGGCCCATTCTGCCCCCCACCTCGTAGTAAACAAAACACGTTTTTGAGCTCAAGCCCGCGAATTCAAGGCGTCGAAAAGGTAATCCGCCTCGAAGGTCGTCTGTAGCTTCAAAATCCTGTCCCGGGTCCGCGAATTTGACTTGTTCCTTGGACGCCGCTGATCCCGAGAACCTGAAGAAGGATGAATCAAAGATGTCCCTACAGCTTTCTGTAAGGTCGCTCATTCGCACAACAATATTGAAATCTCCGTCTAGCAAGTGACGCTCGTCAGCCGACCGAATGGGAATAGTATTCAGATGGATGGGGTCCGGTGGTTCCCCAGCCGGAAGCTGCGGCGGCTTGGGCAATTGCGCTGGCAGTCGCTCGCTGGCTGACCAAATCTGATGTGCGCGCCTAGCTTCAAATATCGCTGCCGCGCTGACCGCTATAACCACAATTGCAAGCGCGACCGTGCGCGAAAGACTCCGTCAAGAACCACAGAGGAAGCCCAACTGCGGCTACCTCTGCGCAACCCGCTCTGCATTGCAATACCGTAAATTCTTGTTTTCTTAGCAAGAATTTCATGCCATTGTTGGTATTACGAGAATAAGAATATTTGCACCATTTGGTTGCGGCCAAAGGCCGCTCTGCGCTACCCTGCTATCCGCTCCAACCTATTTCTTCGCTGGCGGGATCTCGAATACCTCCGACAACGCAACGTGAGCGCCCGGCGGTTGGAGGCTGGGAGAGTGCACGTTTTCTGCGTAGACAAGCGCCTCCCTCTTGCTCATAAAATACATTACTGATTTCTGCAAAATAGAGTGACAAATGCCATATCCTGTGTTACGCTGCGTGCATGAAAACGAAATCTTCGGGAAAGCGCGATTTTTCCGCCCTGGAACAGCGGAGGTTGAGGG
>JBEKAD010000773.1:0-4331 GCA_050018435.1 Terriglobia bacterium | reverse complement strand
GAAAAAAGGGTGGTCCAACCTCTGCAAATCTAAAGAAATTTGAGACGGCCATTGCGCTCTTTACCGGTGGGGTATTTCCTCTGCATTCTGATCTTTAGTCTTACCGGGTACTGGCCGCCAAAATGGTGGATGTATTTTTTCCCGGGGCTCATTTATATCTACCTTGCAAAGAAAATCTATGAGCTGAGGCTAGGGGTCTGTCGGAGATGGATTTCGTTGTACGTAGAATCAACAACTTAGCGAGATTCAAGTGTCTGTAGGTTATTGATTCTTCGTTGAGATCGATGTTCGGTACAACGCCCACGGCGGCCGCATCCTCTGGGCGTCATACCCAAATCTTGCTCAGCTCAGTTTCGTTGCCTTTCGCATGGGTGTGACGTTTAGGTAGGACCATGGGCGGGCACAAGCAAAAGGGCTTGGCGGGTGACGAACAAAGCCAGCCATTCCAGCTTTGATTTAACGCTTCTCAAGGAGGTCAAGCCATGAATCACTCGAAGTACGTTCTGTTCGTTGCATTGATACTTTCGACCTTTGGAGCAACGCTATCTCCTCTCCGGGCTGCCAACTCAGAATGGGATGATGTCGCCATTTTAAAGCCGGGCCAACAAATCCGCGTGGAGCTGAACGACGCCAAATCCTACCAAGGCGCGTTTCAGGCGCTGAACGACGAAGCGATTACACTTCAACAGCCAGCGGGGGAGCAGACGCTCGCGCGGAAGGACATTCTCCGCGTTTATGCTTATTCCGGGGGCAAAAATCACCGTCTGCGAAACATCGTCATTGGCGCAGCGATGGGAGCGATCTTAGCGACCCCCGTCGTGTTAGCCAACCGCAACCGTTACAATAGTTGGTGGCACTCCAGCGCGTGGGTCTGGCTGGTGTTTGTGCCCGCTGGCGCCGGCCTTGGGGCCACAATCCCCACTGCCGGATGGCACGAGGTCTATCGCGCTCACTGACACCCAGGGGTCGTGAACGGCGATGGGCGCACCCAAGGGCAGTCATTCCCGCGAAGGCGGGAATCCACTCTGCAAGCCATGGGAAATGCTCCGCCGACGGACTGGATTCCCGCCTTCGCGGGAATGACCAGTGTTTCGAAGGGGATCCCATTTCAAATGACACCACTACCGGCAAGCCAGACGGCGTACGGGCGGCGCAGCACATCAAAGCGGGGTAGTGCCTGCTGGTCGTGAAGGGAGGCACGGGCAAACAGCAGCTATCTGCGCCGACAGGGTAGCTAACTGCTTCCGCCATTTAAGAGGGCGATCAATGAACTCGAAATTGGTAAGAAAGATTCTACCCTTCCTTCTCGCCTGGCTGATCCTCAACCCCTCCGGGCCTCCACCTGGCTTTGCGCAAGTTGGCGCCGCCGAAGCTCTACTGGATGCACCGGTGCCGGAGACCTCCGCGCCGTCTCAAAATCCGCAGCCTTCTCCGTCATCAGAGCAAGCGCCGGCTGCACGTGAAAGCGGTTCTGGTGTCATTGCCATTCTGCCTCCGGCCATAAGCCGCAAGCGCCTCAGGCCGGAAGACAAGTTTCAGATTTACACCCATCAAAATTTTGGCCCGCAGAATTTCATTCTCCCCGCATTCGGAGCAGGCTTTTCCATGCTGCATCCGCCGCCCCGCTATCCGCGCAAATGGGAGGACGGTGGGGGAGCTTTCGGGAGATGGTATGGAGAACAGATCGTGACGAGCACATCGAATCGAACGGGGCGGCTCCTGGCGGAGGTGGCCTTGCATGAAGATCCTCGCTACGTTCCCTCCGGCAGCAAAAATGCCCTGGTTCGAACATTCCACGCCGTTGCCTTCACTTTCGTCGATAAAACCGATTCGGGAGGCAACACCCTGGCGCTTTCCAACTTCGCTGGCGCGGTGGCAGGCGGCTTCGTGGGAATGGGCATTCTGCCGGATGGATATAACGATGTCACACATGCCGAGCGGCGCGCGTTGCGAGGACTGGAAAGCGTTGCGATTCGTAACATCGTCACGGAGTTTCGACCCGAGTGGGCACCCATCTTGAGAAAGATACACGTCCCACGCATTCTTCCCGAATGGTGGACTCCCAAGCATCCACAGCACCCTTAGCCTGGCTTTCTCAACAGGCTTGGACGCTCTTAGATGCTGCCGGAAGGGCGGGGCTTCAGCCCCGCCGTAATCGCTCCTCCCGCCCTCTGTTCGTCACCGGCCCCGCGCAGCCCCGATACATCGGGGCTGCGCCGGGCAGGGGACACGAGAATAATCAGGAAGGTCTTATAACGGCGGGGCTAAACAGGCTGCGGAAAAACTCGTAGGCGCTGTCATTCTGAACATGGATAGCCGAAGGGCGGCTATCCGTGAGGTCACAAACTGCTCGTCTACGATCATGCGCCCGTGAATCCTTGCGGGCGCAGCCCGCCTTAGAGTGCGGTAGCGCCAGCTACCGCCTTCCGCCCACGCAACCATTCCGACCGTAAGACATAATCCGCACAAGGTGTTAGCGCCGACCGCCCTCCCCTCACGCCGCAGCGATGAGGCGCTGGCAGCGCGATCCCGAAATGGCGGTAGCTGGCGCTACCGCACTCCAAGGCGCCTACGGCGCGGGGCAGGTAAAACACCTTCCCGCCATGAAGCGTTTTTCCGCACCCTGTAAAGCCCCGCCCTTCCAGACCCGTGGTGAGAAATCCCGGTTAGAAACCTCATGGAATCGCCCTTTGCATGCTTGGTTCCAAGCTTCTGGTACACACTCTACCCAGCGAACTCAAGCAAGCGTAGCGCGGGCCTGTCTTCTAGGTCCTCGGCATTCAGTTTCAAATTCTCGCCTTTTCATCGGCTGGCACACGCACGCGGTCAATAGTCAGCCCGCACCGCCTCTCCTGTTCGGCGGCATCCACCCCCGCGTACTCAGTAAGTTGCGCAGACCTGTTTTGGAGGTCTGCGGTTCGTCCCCAATTGACAACAAAAAGGCGCGGACTTACAGGACAGGTCCGCGCTACACTTGCTCCTGGATTCAAGGAAGGACGACGTTATGATCTCACCCATTTTGCGGCGACGAGAATTTCTTGAGTTGTTGGCCATGAGTGTGCTCCCTGCCGCCTGGGCTTCGCAGGAGGCGACCCCCCCCACCCAGCGGAGTGGCGCCTATCACCGAAGATTTTTCTTGGTGTCACAGACGGGCCTACCTCCACAAGCCAAGATTGGCATGATGGAAGCCGACGGGGCGGGATTGCGTTACCTGAACTTTGACGTTCTCAATCAAGCTTCGTGGCAGCCCGTCTTATTCTTGGCGGATGGCCGGCGGGTGATTCTGCTGAGCATGGAGAAGGTCGACACGAATGGCAAATCCTTCAGCGAGTACTACCATAAGATTCCAACGCATATCTGGATATTCGACCTGGTCGGCGGCTTCCTTACCGAGATTGCCAAAGCGCAGAGAATTGCGCCATTTTATGCGCCGTGTGTGATTCTACCGGGCGAGGAGCGGATGATCGTCCAGGTCATGGAGGGCGACCGGGCAAGTCTGTTTACCATGGACCTGGACGGCACTCATCAGCAGCAGATCACGCGGCCCGAGGAGGGTTTCCCTTATGGCGTTAGTCTGAGCCCGAACGGCAAGCGTATCGCGCTGCATCTTGCGGGCTCGCCCACGTACCGGATTTTTAGCTGTAACATCGATGGCTCGGACAAGGTGCTGGTGGCGGGTAATCCAGATCATTTGTACTTTGGAACGAGTTGGTCTGCCGACGGGAATTGGATACTCTACCAAGACTGCCATTACAAGACCGACCCCGGACACGATTGGTCGGATATCTGCATCGGGAAGCCCGACGGTTCAGAAAATCGAGTGCTGACGAAGGGACAGAGCCAGTGGTTTGCGGCCGCCTACGGAAATCCCCAGCGCCACGGCGACGGCTCGAATATGCCCCAATGGTGCCCGGATGGCCGCATTCTCTATACCCGCAAATTGCCCGGCTCGCAGACGGCGTGGCAATTCCAATCCCATCGTCCGGACACCGATCACTTCAATCGCGATTACAAGCCCGAGGAAGCTCGCGGTGGTACGGAGATCTGCCTTCTTGATCCGAAGGATGGCTCGGTCGCGCAACTGACGCACAGCGATCCACCGCAATGGGACTTCCGGCCAACGTGCTCACCGGACGGCGAACGGATTCTCTTCTGTCGAGCCCAGACCGGCGAACTTCCCGGAATTTGGGTGATGGATGCCGACGGCAAGAACCAGCGGTTGCTTACCCGCGGCCTGAATGACGAGGGAGCAGACTTTCCCCGCTGGCTGCCGAAGTAGCCGGTCTTGATGAAGTATTCGGTTAAGCCGAAAACCGAGCGCAGACCTGTTT
>JBEKAD010000772.1:0-3464 GCA_050018435.1 Terriglobia bacterium | reverse complement strand
GGCCTGGGTCCGAGCACCCCTCCTCGTCTGGCCGCAAGCCCTGAAAGGGCGAAATAGCGTTCTGGGATGCACGCGGACAGTCGCCAGGACTGGGGGATGTTCTTTATCACGCCCCTTCAGGGCGGAAGAGCCGGAAATGGCGTAAACTTCTTGACCCAGGCCGTTGGCCTGGGCTTTGCTAGGTCGCCCCGTTGGGGCTGAATGCACGCACCCCCGGAGTCCAGCCGAAGATAAGAGACCGGCCCCAGGGAGAGGGCTGGGATTCTCACTTCTCCCCATGTCAAGTGAAAGATATGGCTAACGATTAGAAAGGCCCGCAGCGTTTTGGAGAATTCTTGAACTGTATGGCCAACCCTCCGACAAATTCTGGCGCGCAGGTATATGACCCCGCCAACCAGCGCAATGCTCTGGCAGCGGGCTTTCTGGGCTGGACGCTGGATTCCTTCGACTTTTTTGTGCTCACCTTTGTGCTGGTCCCGGTGGCGCGCGATTTCGGCGTTTCGATCGTGCAGATCGCGGCCACGATTACGGCCAGCCTGGCCATGCGTCCGGTGGGGGCATTTTTCTTCGGGCTGCTGGCCGACCGTTATGGGCGCCGCTGGCCGTTGATGCTGGATATCGTTTTCTTCTCGGTTGTCGAGGTCCTCTCCGGCCTCGCCCCCAATTACCAAGTGTTTTTCGTTTTGCGTCTGCTCTACGGAATCGGTATGGGTGGGGAGTGGGGCGTAGGAGCGTCGTTGGCCATGGAATCGGTTTCCCCCAAGTGGCGCGGCATCCTGTCGGGATTGTTGCAGGAAGGTTATGCGTTTGGAAACCTCCTGGCGGCGGTGGTCTATTCCCTGGTATTCCCGCACTGGGGCTGGCGCGCGATGTTTTTCGTGGGGGGATTGCCGGCGCTGCTCTCGCTTTTCATCTTCGCCAAGGTGAAGGAGCCCGAAGCGTGGCAAGAGTCGCGCACCGACTGGGGCACTTACGGCAAAGCCATCGCACGGCATTGGAAATTGTTCCTCTACATGGTTCTGCTGATGACGACCATGAATAGTATTTCTCACGGCACCCAGGACTTGTACCCGACTCTTTTACAGCGGCAACGGCACTTCAGCCCGGAGACGACGGCGATGATCACCATGATCTCGATGGTGGGAGCGATCGCCGGGGGCCTGCTGTTTGGCCTTTATTCAGACCGCCGCGGACGCCGGCGCGCCATGGTTTCCGCGGTGATCTTTGCCCTTCTGCTCATACCCGCCTGGGTGATGTCGTCAACTGTCCTCCTGATTGTCCCTGCGGCGTTTCTAATACAGTTTATGGTGCAGGGGGCGTGGGGCGTCATTCCCGTCCATCTGAATGAACTCTCCCCGGGCGAGTTGCGCGGCTTCTTCCCCGGCTTCGCTTACCAACTTGGTGTGTTGTTCGCTTCCAGCATCACTTTGATTGAAGCGATACTGGCCAAGCACCTGACTTACGCGCAGTCTTTGGGATTGCTCGCGGGTCTCGTCCTGCTGATTGGCGTGCCGGTGATCGGGCTGGGGCCGGAGGCAAAAGGCGTGGCGTTCGGGAAGAGTCCCTCGCCCGGCAAGTAAGGGCGCGGCTTGCCGTGCCCTGCCGGCGTGCAGGTGAGGGGTCACATAAAATCCCATCTCGGAAGCTGAAAGGGACAAATGCCCGGAGGGTTACGCTCCAAGTCGGCAGCTTGTTTTTCCTATCCGCTCGCTAAAACCTGACCTTAGGTACACATGACGCAGCTAATATATAAGCTTCAGTTCTATTCTTGTTCTGTTTGATCAGGGCATCCTGGCAACCCTTTAGATAACCAGCAATTTGGAACGTGCTGCACGTCTTGTCTGGCTGTGGACCATAACCGGTCTTAGGAAAATTCACAATACCCTCATCGGAGTTGTTATGTCCCACACAGTTCCCATTCCCGATTGAAATGGTATAATGCACTGCGTCTACTGGCCGATAGTAATAAAGAAGCTTTCCTTCTGAAATATCCTTCGCAACGTCCGGTTCTGTGATTCTGGGGCCAAATGTAAAAAGATTCACAGGCTCTTTCGTGCCTTGCTGGAGACCGTATTTGAGCAGCCAACGTAAAGAAACAACACCTCCCAAGTACAAGAAAAGGCAGGCAGCGCCATAACAATTACCGCCTCCAACGACTTCTTTGTTCAATAAAGCTTTTCTTGTATATTTATAAAACTCTTTTCCTCGATTGTCTCCCAGGCCGAGTGTAAATGTGCGCGCTGTGATGATCCCGACTACGCTATTTTCATCTTTTCCAGTTAGCGGAAAATAGCTTTTTATCCCCTCAGTCAGGACATCCAAGGATTTATTTTTAAAATACTGCTTGGCATCGTTAATCACGGTTTCTTGAAGGGTGCCGATGCACAATAACAATGCCCTCAACGCGCGACGACGTTGGGTTTCTGCCTTATCCTTCACTAAAATGAAACCAAGTGATATTTTGGGGGATATTTGAATATTATTCTTGTTCTCAAAAATAAACGTGTTTTTGCTCGTGTCATCGATACCCTGAATGTTCTTAATGAAATCCAAGGTATCGGTTATTCTTTTTTGGCTATCTTTTCCAAATAAAGACATTATTTTTCTCCTTGATCTTTAGTTTGCCAGGGTTCATTTGCTTCTAACGGGAATTTGCCTTTTATACAGAGGGACATGAATTCTTGCGCATGGCCCTGTAGCGGCGGTCTCTGACCGCCGGTCGGCGCTCAGAGAGCGCCGCTACAATTTATCTCCCTCTGTATAGCTCCCAACAGCCCTGACTATACACCCCTCGAGGGGTTCCAGCGCACTATTTTTCTTGGGCTGGGTCCAGGGGCTGGGGACAGGGCGCCCCCCCGCAAATAGGGAAGGCTGGATACTCGTCATGACCGTCTCGGGCTCGCCACGGGGAACGGGGCAGACGCCCAGCCCGGGAGCGGGTAGCGCGGAGGTATTTGGCTCCGAGCCGAATTCCTCCGCGGCCCTTTCTCATTGCCTGGCAATGAACAGGTCGAGGTTCAAATTTTACGAGCCGCAGAGGAACGTAAAAGATGCGTACCTCTGATGCGCTACCCCTCTAATTTCGGAGTGCGGCGACTCGTCGCCGCTCTTTCACGCGTTGACTTGTCAGCGCGTCAGGCTTCACCGCAACCAGTCGCGGTGAGGGAAAGCGGCGATGAGTCGCCGCACTCAAATGGTCGTTCCGAATGCCCGCGGTGAGAAGTCCGGGTTAGCGCGCCCCTTCAGGGCCCGGGGTGTAACGTGATCCTCTAACCCCAGGGCGTTGAAGCTGTGAAAGAATCCCCTCATGTCTTTCACCGCAGATCCCCATGAGCCTGCGGCTCGCCACAATGAATGAAAATAGCTGTGGGGTGGAGCTTGGCAAGGCGGGCCGAATGCGGCTACAAGTAATCGTGGAGGCGATGGCTTGGAGACCGCTCGCCTCGGTGGGGACTCTGATCCCG
>JBEKAD010000771.1:0-11009 GCA_050018435.1 Terriglobia bacterium | reverse complement strand
TTGAGGAAATTATTCATCAATTTGTTCCGGAGAGACCCCCTCACCCACCGCCTTGCGGTCCCCCCTCTCCCCCAAGGGGGAGAGGGAAGAGGAATTCTCAGTAGGGAAGAAGAATTCTCAGTAGGGAAGAAGAATTCTCAGTAGGGAGGAAGAATTCTTAGTTTCGGTGCTGCATTCATGAGTCTCTCTGCCCCAACAAGGAGAGGGATCTGACCACTGAGAGCTGAGCACTGAAGATTTCTGCCCTCCCCCCCTTGGGGGTCAAAGGGATGTGTTGTTTTGAATTTACTTCCCTCTCCTCCTTGGGGGAGAGGGGGGACCGCAAGGCGGAGGGGGCCCCACGTTTTGCGGGTCGTGGGGGTGAGGGGGTCGAATATTGGGAACGGTCAGGTTAACAGTGAACAGTATTGGGGCTAATCCTCTCCCCTCCCGCTCCGGCGCGAAAGCAACTTTACGGGAGTCGAGGGTTTAAATCCACGACGGGGATTGAGAGGGGGTCGCCTTTCTGAGTTAAGTGCCAATAAATTTAAGTAAGGGCTTGACAAACCCCCCTCACTAGCGCTATATGAGACAATGGTAGCGCACGCGACACTTAGTGAAGTTGCACGAAAGTAATGCCGTCTCACATGGGAGAGGGCGTTGTCAGGGTTATTGCCATTCCTTATTTATGATTGGGCAGATGCGGTCGGCGGGTCGTGGGAGTTGGTTGGAACTGTGCCAAGGCCTTCAGCCATTGACCCGCAAGTCAGGATACGACACGATTGACCCGATCGGGATGTGTTCACATTCGAATGGGTTCAAGCCCAACGTTGTTCGAGGTCAGATCACTCGCCACTTGCTTGGGAGAGAGGAGAGTCCTGCCGTGAGCAAAATCTCCAACAGGATATTTCTTATTATCGGTCTTCTGGGTGTCAGTCTATTTACCGGATGCGGGGTGACGTCGACGTCCCTCCCTTCTTCGCTAACACCGGGAGGGGGCGCTTATCTTACGATCAACACTACGCAAGTTCCGGATGCTATTGCGGGACGGACTTATTTCCTCGTCATGAGTACGACGGGTGGAAGCGGAATTGTCGGGTCCTGTGGCCTCGTGTCCGGTTCACTCCCCGCGGGCTCATCCTGCTTGTCCGGTACCGCTTGGAACGCAGCCAATCCCTCGAACACGGTTGGGGTTAATGACTTCGTTGTGAGCGGCACGGTGCCGACTACGGCGGCAGGCACTTACCCGGTTACCCTTCAGGCCTCGGATACCAGTTCGCCTCCCAAGACCGACCAACTCCCCTACACCCTTTACGTCCGCCCCGAGTTCACGATAACCCAAGCGTCGTTGGCGGATGGGGTGCAGGGGAGAACCTATGGTGTTTCCCCCCTTTCCCAAGTGGTGACAACCAACCTGGTGGGAACGGCGGACACGTCCCCGATTGACCATCCTTCCGAGAATGGAAACGGACCCATAGTAACTTGTAACCCCACGGCGTCGCCCTTCGCGGTTGCGCCTTCCAATCCCGGATTGGCGATCACGTCAGCCCCGACCCAAAGCCAGTGCGTGCTGACCGGCACTGCGGCGCTGACCCCGGCGGGCGCCTATACGGTTACGGTCAGCATCACGGACAACCCGATTACGGTTTCCACGCAGACCAAGCCCGTGGTGCCGGCGAATACCATCACCAAGACGTTTCCCCTCACGGTCAACCCTCCGATTTCATTTACCGCTAATTTCGATAACTACAGCTTCACCCCCACGGGCGCAACAACCACGGCTGAAGTTCCTGACGCCGTGCAGGGTCGAACTTACGGGGCGGTTGGGCCTTTCGGCACCAACACGGCGGGAGGCCAAACGTCCCTGATCTTCACCGCCAAGGGCGGATTGCTGACCACCAAAGGCTTGACCTTTACGCCTCCGGGCACTGCCGCCTTGCCCGCCCCCGTCCAGTGCGGGCCTGCTACCGGGGTGACTTATCCCCAGGTTTCGACGACCTCAGCCACCCTGGTGTGCAGCAGCGGAGGGACGGTGGTCTCGGCTACTCCCGGGGCATTTCCCTTTGGCGTAACCGTCGCCGATGCGGGGAACACGGCCACACCCCCCGCTTCCATCTCTACAGACACGCTGGGACATTCCAGTCATACCCTGACGGTGGACCCAACGCTGACTTTTTTGCTGACTCAGGCGGGAAATGCCACTGCGCCCAATAATCCCACTAACTTGCTTGACGCGGTTTCCGGACGGACATACGGCGTGGTCGGTGGCACACCGACCTATACCCCCAGCGGAGGATTGGGGGCGAATAGCGCCGGAACACTCAATAATAGCTATTACCGGTGGTGCATCACCAGCAGCAGTACGCTGCCCACAACAGACTTCAGCGGTGCGGGCAGCAATTTGAATTCGCTTTGCACCGCCGCGAATGTGCAATCGCCCTCGGAGACCCTTCAGGCGACCAGCAACCTCCCCGCTGGTATAGCCAGCGCCACCCCTTATTCTATTATCGTGCAGTTGAGTGACACGGGGAACTCGACGACGCCGAGTGCGACACTTACCAACAGCACGGCCTTGACCGTATGGCCCCCGTTGGTGGCCACGCTGACCCAGGTCGGCAATGCCACACCCACTAATCCCGCCACCTTGCTGCCCGGAGTCTACAACCGCAGTTACGGGGTGATCAGTTCGGGTGCCGGCGCACCCACGCTTACGGCTGCGGGGGGATTGGGTCAGAGTAGCCTCGGTTTGGGGGGGGCCTACCAATGGTGCATCAGCAGCACCACCCCGCTGCCGGCGGGATTCCTCGATCAATCGTCGCCCGCCACCGGTTTGAATATCCTCTGCACGGCGGGGGCGCACGTCGAGAGCACGGCGACTCTGGTGGCGAATCCCATTACCCAGAATGTGACGAGCGCCACGGCTTTCCCCTTCACCGTCCGGTTGGATGACCAGGGCAATGCCGCCGTACCCAGCGGGTTTACATCGGGCACGACCAACACGGTGAGCAGCTCCATTCTGGTCGATCCCCAGATCCAACTGCTGCAGAGTCTCGGTGCGAATTGGCCTGACGCCGTCAGCGGTCGAGCCTACGGTTCTGGGTTGAATTGCACGTCAGGCGCGTGCGCCGCGGCGGTTTATTCCGTTTCCCCCACCAACACCGGTCTGGGTGGTTACGTGTGGCCGGCCACGACTCCCGCCAGCATTTCGGCGATTACCGGCATGGCCTGCACGGCGGGCAGCGCGACCTATACTTGCAGCGCTACGGATATTACCGCCGCACCCACCACCGCAGGGGCCGCTTCGGTCTCTTACAATCCTAGTGCTACGGTTACGGATACCGCCAACTGGGCGACGCCTGCCGCTAACCCCACCACCGATCCGGCGAGCACGCGCACGGATACCTTGTGGGTCGATTCGCCGCTCCTGGCAACCCTGAACCAGAATGGCATCACGAATCCCGCCACCCTGATTCCTGGGGTTGCCAACCGCAGTTACGGGGAGCCCTTTGCGGGTTCAGGTGGCGCCCCACCCACTTACACGGCTGTGGGCGGATTGGGCCGGGCTACCGTCGGTGTGGGGTCCTACCAATGGTGCATCAGCAGCACCCCCGGGCTGCCGGCAGGATTCCTCAATAGCGGAAGCAGTGTGAATACCCCCTGCACGTCGCGGGACGTCGAGAACACGGCGATTCTTTCGGCGGACAATGTCACGGCGAGCCCCAGTACCTACCCCTTTACGGTGGAATTGGACGACGCCGGTAACGCCAGCACGCCGAGCAGCAGCCCCCTCGCCGGCACGTCCGCAACGAATGCGTCGAGTGTGCTGATCAATGCGGGCCTGTCGGTCCAACTGGACCAGGCAGGGAATCCCCTGGGAGCTAATCCGGCGAGCCTGCTGCAGGGAGTGGCCAATCGAGCCTACGGGTCTGGGTCCGGTTGCTCGGCAGGCGCCTGCGCGCCGCCGGTTTTTACGGCCAGCGGCGGTTTGGGAGGATACATCTTCCCGGCTTCTCCGGGACCCTTCGCGGCAGTGGCAGGTTTCACGTGTTCCACCACCACCTCCAATCCTTACACGTGTTTGGCGAGTCCGGTGGGGGCGGCGGCGGCGGCCACTTATAATTCGTTGAGCTTGACGGTTAGCGATAGCTCTAACCCCGCGGTCCCTTCCGGAAACGTGACGTCGTCGCCCACGAGCTTGGTGATCAACCCGCAGATCCAAGTCGCGCAGAGTCTGACTCCCCCCCTCAGTGTAACGGGGACTTGGCCTGACGCCGTCCACGGTCGAGCCTACGGTTCTGGGTCGAATTGCGTTGGAGGCAGCACGTGCGCCCCGGCGGTTTATTCCGCTACCAACGGTCTGGGTGGATACGTGTGGCCCACCACGACTCCCGCCAGTATTTCGGCGCTGGGGATGTCCTGCTCGGTGGTCGCCACGACCTATTCTTGCAGTGCTGCGACGATAACGGCTCTTCCCACCACCCCGGGGGCTGCTGCGGACTCTTATAGTCCTAGCGTTACGGTTACCGATACCGCTAACGGCGCGACGCCTGCGGCCACGGGCGGGACGGGGGGAACGGACCCGCAGAGTACGCGCACGGATACCTTGTGGGTCGATTCGCCGCTCCTGGCCACGCTGACCCAAATCGGCGACACGCCGGGCACGAATCCCGAAACCCTGATTCAGGGTGTCGCCAACCGCAGTTACGGGACGATCAATGGGGGCAGCGCTGCCCCCACTTACACGGCCGCGGGTGGATTGGGTCAGGCTACCGTCGGTGTGGGGCCCTACCAATGGTGCATCACCAGCACCCCCGGGCCGCTGCCGGCGGGATTCCTCAATAGCGGAAGCAGTGTGAATACCCCCTGCACGTCGCCGGACGTCGAGAACACGGCGACTCTTTCGGCTAGCAATGTTACGGGGAGCGCCAATACTTACTCCTTTAGGATGGAATTGGACGACGCGGGTAACGGCAGCACGCCGAGCAGCGTCGGCGTCGCGTCCGCAACGAGAACGACGAGTTTGCTGATCAATCCCGCACTCGTGGTTCACCTTACCCAAGCAACCAATGGCACCGACCCCGAGAGCCTGCTGCCGGCGGTGTTCAATCGAACCTATGGGTTCATCACTGGGGGCGCCGGCGCACCCACTTACACGGCCAGCGGCGGTTTGGGAAGTTACGTCTTCCCGGCGTCCCCCGGACCTTTCCCGACAGGTTTCGCGTGCTCGTCTACCACCACCAATCCTTACACGTGTTCCGCGAATACCGCGGTGGCGGCGGCGCCGGCTACTTATTCTTCTTTAATCTTGACGGTTAACGACACCGCCAACCCGGCCGTGCCGAATGGGAGCGCCTCGTCGACCACGAGTTTGCTGGTCGATCCCCAGATCCAAGTCGCGCAGACGCTCGGTGCGACTTGGCCTGACGCCGTCAGCGGTCGAGCCTACGGTTCTGGGTCGAATTGCGTTGGAGGCAGCACGTGCGCCCCGGCGGTTTATTCCGCCAGCAACGGTCTGGGGGGTTACGTGTGGCCGACCACGACTCCCGCCAGCCTTTCGGCGCTGGGGATGTCCTGCTCGGTGGTTACCACGACCTATTCTTGCAGCTCTACCGATATGACTGCCGCACCCACCACCGCGGGGGCCGCTGCGGTCTCTTATAGTCCTAGCGCTACGGTTACTGACACCCCCAACGCCGCGACGCCTGCCGCCACCACCACCACCGATCCGGCAAGCATGCGCACGGACACCTTGTGGGTCGATTCGCCGCTCCTGGCCACGCTGACCCAAATCGGCGACACGCCGGGCACGAATCCCGGCGCCCTGATTCAGGGTGTCGCCAACCGCAGTTACGGGGTGGTCAATGGGGGCAGCGCTGCCCCCACTTACACGGCCACGGGTGGATTGGGTCAGGCTACCGTCGGGGTGGGGCACTACCAATGGTGCATTAGCAGCACCCCCGGGCTGCCGGCGGGATTCCTCAATACCGCACCCAGTGTGAATACCCCCTGCACGTCGCCGGACGTCGAGAACACGGCGACTCTTTCGGCTGGCAACGTTACGGCGGCCCCCAATACCTACTCCTTTACGATGGAATTGGACGACGCCGGTAACGGCAGCACGCCGAGCAGCGTCGGCATCGCGTCCGCAACGAGAACGACGAGTTTGCTGATCAATCCCGCCCTGGCGATCCAACTGGACCAGACAGGGAATCCCGCCGGAGCTAATCCGGCGAGCCTGCTGCCTGCGGTGTTCAATCGAACCTACGGCTCTGGATCGAATTGCCTGGGAGGCGCCTGCGCGCCGCCGGTTTATACGGCCAGCGGCGGTTTGGGAGGTTACGTTTTCCCGGCCTCCCCCGGACCTTTCCCGACAGGTTTCGCGTGCTCGCCTACGACCACCACTTACACGTGTCTCGCAGGTACCGCGGTGGCGGCGGCGCCGGCTACTTATTCTAATTTAATCTTGACGGTGAGTGATACCAGCAACCCGGCCGTGCCGAATGGGAGCGCCTCGTCGAACACGAGTTTGCTGGTCAATCCCCAGATCCAACTCGCGCAGACTCTCACTGCGAATTGGCCTGACGCCGTCCATGGTCGAGCCTACGGTATTGGGTCGACTTGCTATAACGGAACGCCGACGCCCGTCACCTGCGCCCCGGCGCTTTATTCCGCCAGCAACGGTTTGGGGGGTTACGTGTGGCCGGCCACGCCCGCCAGCCTTTCGGCGCTGGGGATGTCCTGCTCGGTGGTGGCCCCGAATTATTCTTGCAGTGCTGCCGCCATAACGGCTCTTCCCACCACCCCGGGGGCCGGCTCGCAATCTTACAGTCCCAGCGCCACGGTTACCGATACCCCCAACGCCGCGACGCCGGCCGCCACGCCCACGACGGACCCGAATAGCACGCGCACGGATACCTTGATCGTCGATTCGCCGCTGCTGGCTACGCTGACCCAGGCCACCAATGGTACCAATCCGGGCGCCTTGCTGGCCGGTGTCGCCAACCGCAGCTACGGGGTGAGTGGCGGTACCCCCACTTATACTGCCACGGGCGGATTGCGGCAGGGTGTTGTCGGTAATGGGCCCTACGAATGGTGCATCACCAGCGCGGGGGCCTTACCGGCGGGATTTGATAATAACGGAACCGATGTGAATACCCCCTGCACGTCGCCGGACGTCGAGAACACGGCGACTCTCGCGGCTACCACGGTTTCGGCGAGCATCACGCCGCTCCCCCAAACCTTCTCCTTTACGGTGGAATTGGACGACGCCGGTAACGCCAGCACGCCGGGCAGCAGCGTCGTCACCGAAACGTCCGCATGGAATGCGACGAGTTTGCTGATCAATGCGCCCCTGGCGGTGGCGTTGACCCAGAACACCAATACTAATACCGGCGCGGCCCCCCTGCTGCCTGCGGTGACCGGTCGAACCTATGGGTTTTACAACGGGGGCGCCGGCGTCGCCCCACCCACTTACACGGCCAGCGGCGGTTTGCAACCATACGTCTTCCCGGATTCTCCGGGACCCTTCACGGCAGTTGGAGGCTTCGCATGCACGCCTGCGACCACCACTTACACGTGTTCGGCAAGTACCACTGCGGGGGTGACCGCCAGTCCGTCCACTTATCCTTCTTTAAGCTTGACGGTGAATGATGCCGGCAACGCGGCCGTGCCGAGTGGAAACGCTGCTGCGACCACGAGTTTGCTGGTTAACCCTCAAGTCACCGTGACGACGAATCTCGGGCCCGCGTGGCCGGACGCCGTCCAAGGCCGCAATTATGGCCAAGGAACCACATGCGCGGGGGGGGCGACGAGTTGCACCGCCATGATTTATACCGCGGCGGGCGGTCTCGGGGCCGTGGGAGGCTATACGTTCCCGGCCATCAGTGGCTTCCCGGCTCCCCTTACTTCCTCTTCTTGCACCGCTGCAAGTCCCACGCTGACGTGTTCGGGAGGCCCCATCACCCAGGCGACCGGCGCCACCCATCCGACGGTCACAGCGGTTGACGTCGCCAACGCTGCCACGCCGGCCGCCACCACCACCACCGATCCGCAGAGTACGCGCAGCCCTGGTGGGGTGCCACTCGATACCTTGACCGTCGACGCCCCCCTGTCGGTGACCTTGACCCAGGCCACTTCTCTTACTACTACGAACACTAACCCGGGGAGCCTCCTGGCGGGTGTCGTGAGCCGCTCGTACGGGACACCCACGGGCGCACCCACATATTCGGGCGCGGGCGGGCTCGGCACGGCAGCGTACGAATGGTGCGTGAACTCAGGAGCCGCGTCCTTGCCTCTGGGCCTCGTGGGAATTAGCACGACTTGTACCTCCGGATCATTCACCACGGGCTCCGCCACTGAAACGCTTACCGCCAACCCGATTGCTTCTTCGGTAACGCCAAACACCTACACCTTTACGGTGGAATTGGACGACACCGGCAACGCCACCACGCCGAGCAGCGTGGGCATCGCGCCCGCAACGAATACCGCGAATTTGCTCATCAATGCGGCCCTGGCGGTGGCGTTGACCCAGAACACCAATCCTACACCTGCTATTACAACCCTTACTCCCAGCGGCGCCTTGCTGCCTGCGGTGACCAATCGAAGCTACGGGTCTTACAACGGGGGCTCCGGCGCCGCCCCACCCACTTACACGGCCAGCGGCGGTTTGGGAGGTTACGTCTTCCCGACGTCTCCCGGACCCTTCACGGCAGTTGCAGGTTTCGCGTGCTCGTCTGCGACCACCAACCCTTACACGTGTTCGGCAAGCACGGCGGTGACCGCTAGTCCGGCCACTTATTCTCCTAGCTTGACAGTGAATGACACGTCTAACTATGCTGTCCCTCAAGGAAGCGCGACGTCGAACACGAGTTTGGTGGTCAATGCCCAGATCCAACTGGCGCAGAGTCTGAATGCGAATTGGCCTGACGCCGTCAACGGTCGAGCCTACGGTTCTGGGTCGAGTTGCGTTGGAGGCAGCACGTGCGCCCCGGCGCTTTATACCGCCAGCAACGGTCTGGGTGGCTACGTGTGGCCGGGCGCGACCTCCAACCTTTCCGGGATTACCGGCATGACCTGCCCGGCCGTGGCGGGGGGCAGCACGACCTATACTTGTAGCTCTACGGATATCACCGCCGCACCCTCCACCCCGGGGGCCGCTTCGCAATCTTACAGTCCCAGCGTTACGGTTACCGATGCCGCTAACGCCGCGACGCCGGCCGCCACCACCACCACCGATCCGGCAAGCATACGCACGGACACCTTGTGGGTCGATTCGCCGCTCCTGGCAACCCTGAACCAGAATGGCAGCTCGAATCTCACCCTGATTCCTGGTGTCTCTGGCCGCAGCTACGGGTTTATTGGCGCTGCCCCCACTTACGCGGCTGCGGGCGGCTTGGGAGCAAGAACTCCAACAACGTATGAATGGTGCGTGAACTCCGGAACCCCCTCCTTGCCCGGGGGCTTGGCGGGAATTACCGTGGGAGGAACGAACACGCCCTGCTCCACTTTCGGGCCCACCGCGTCCGCCACCGCGAGTCTCGCGACCTCCGGCCCGAGTGGTACCATCACCGCGTCCGGCACCTTCCACTTCACAGTGGAATTGGACGACACCGGCAACGCCAGCACGCCGACCAGCGTCGGCTCCAGCTTTGCCCTAAGCACGTCCGCAACAGTGGGACCGATGAATTTGCTGATCAATGACATCCTGTCGGTCCAACTGGACCAGTCAGGGAATCTCCTCGGAACTCCCGCCGGAACTAATCCGGCGAGCCTGCTGCCTGCGGTGGACGGTCGAACCTATGGGTTCATCGGCGGAACGCCCACTTACAAGGCCAGCGGCGGCTTGGGAGGATACGTCTTCCCGGGGTCTCCGGGACCCTTCTCAACAGTTACAGGTACAGGCGTGGGCGGATCAAACGGTTTCGCGTGCTTGACGACCGGCACCCCGGTTAACACTTACACGTGTTCGGCAAGTACAGTGGCGGGGGTCACCGCTACTCCGAATACCTATCCTTCTTTAAGCTTGACGGTGAACGACACCGCCAACCCGGCCGTGCCCTCAGGAAGCGCGACATCGACCACGAGTTTGCTGGTCGACGCGGAGATGACGCTTCCCGCTCCGTTCCCGAACGTTGCGGTAACCGGGCGCAGTTACGGCCTGAGTACGGCCACGTGCAGTGGCGGGCTCGGCTCATGTCAGCCGTTGACTTACACGGTTCCCCCTAGCACCCCCGGCTTGGGGGGGTACACCTTCACGCCGAACAATTTCCCGTCAGGCTTCAGTTGCCCGACTTCAAGCAATAGTGGAAAATGCCAGGCGACGACGGTGGGGAGCGGCGGACCTTTTAGCAACCTCACGGTTACGGTAGGGGACACCGCCAATGCGGCAGTGCCGGCCGGTTCGGTGACTTCAAGTGCCGTCAGCATGACCGTTAATCCAGAATTGACGTATGCGGCGCAGCCGGCCACTCCCTACCTGGACGCGGTGAATTCTCGCGCCTACGGTCAAGGGACGGGGTGCTCACCGGTCTCCGCCTGTAGCCCGCTGACCTACACATCACCAGCGGCAGCGGGCTGGGGGGTTACAGTTTCACTGCGAACAATTTCCCCACCAACTTTGTCAGTTGCACGCAGAGTCCGTCGAACACGGATACGTGTTTGTCGGCGAGCGTGACGGCCACCGCCAGCGCCACGCCGTATTCGGGCTTGAGTATCACCGCCATGGATACGGCCAACGCGTCTACACCGAGTAATACAATCAATTCGACTTCCGCGAGTGTGACGATTCATCCGGAGATGACGTACTCGACGCAGCCGGCCACTCCCTATCCGGACGCGGTGAATCCTCGCGCCTACGGCCAAGGGACGGGGTGCTCGCCGGTCTCCGCCTGTAGTCCGCTGACCTACACCATCACCAGCGGCAGCGGGCTGGGGGGTTACAGTTTCACTGCGAACAATTTCCCCACCAACTTTGTCAGTTGCACGCAGAGTCCGTCGAACACGGATACGTGTTTGTCGGCGAGCGTGACGGC